>NZ_JABULD010000190.1:0-18632 GCF_014060985.1 Pseudomonas sp. MD195_PC81_125 | reverse complement strand
CTGGTGGCGCTGGTCATGGAGTGGATCGGCCTGCTCAGCGTAACTGAACAGTTGAATGCGTCACTGATCGTGCTTTTCGCGTACTTCGCGCTACTGCGTTTTTTTCACCACCGTCAGCACATGACCCTGATCCTCGACGCAGCCAGAGCGTATGCAAACCGACTGTAGGAGCTGCCGAGTGAAACGAGGCTGCGATCTTTTGATCTTGTTTTGAGGGCGAGGAGCAAAAGATCGCAGCGTGCCGCAGCTCCTGCAGAAGGCGTGTTACCAACCGAATACTTCGCAGCTGTTGGCGGTGCTGGCGACAGCCAGTTGTTCCGGGCTGATGTTCATCAACTCGGCGAGCGCCGCACAGATCGCCGGCAAGTGAGCGGGGCTGTTGCGCTGGCCGGGGAACATCGCCGGCGCCATATCCGGTGAGTCGGTTTCCAGCACGATCGACGCCAGCGGCAGATCCGCCAGCACCCGATGCATGCGCAACGCCTGCGGCCAGGTTGGCGCGCCGCCCAGACCCAGTTTGAACCCGAGTTTGATGTATTCGCGTGCCTCTTCGCGGCTGCCGGCGAAGGCGTGGATGATCCCGGCGCGTTTGAGCTTGAAGCGCTTGAGCGTGGCGATTACGGCTGCGTGGCTGCGGCGGACGTGGATCAGCGCCGGCAAATTGAAGTCTGCCGCCAGTTGCAGTTGCGCGTCGAACAGCGCTTGCTGGCGTTCGCGGTCGAGGGTTTCGATGAAATAATCCAGACCGATCTCGCCCACCGCACACAGTTGCCGATGGCCGCGCAGCCGCGTCAGCCAGTCGCCAAGTGCGCGCAGGTCTGCGGGTCGATGCTGATCGAGGTACACCGGATGCAGACCGAACGCTGCATACAAGTCGGCATCGCTCTGCACCAGATCCCACAGCCGTTGCCAATTGCCCTGATGAACCCCCAGCACCACCATCCGCCGCACGCCGAGAGCGCGGCTTGCGGCGAGCAACGCCGCGCGATCGGCGTCGAAGTCGGGGAAGTCGAGGTGGGTGTGGCTGTCGATCAGCTCCACGGCTCAGTCCCGGTGAATGCGCTGCTTGAAGGTCCGCGCGATGGCCTGCACGCCAGGCTTGTATTCGGCTTGCTCAACCGCAGCCAACGCCAGCTCCAGCGCCTTGTCGGCGATCAACTGGTGCTGCTGGGCCATGGCGTTGACCGGCAATGGCAGGAAGTCCAGCAACTGCGTGTCACCGAAGGTGCCCAGGCGCAGCGGACGGGATTTGAGCGGGAAGTCATGCAGCGCATCGAACACGCCCTGCAGCAGCACGTAGGAGGTGGTCACCAGTGCATCCGGCAAATGCCCCAGCCGTTGCAGGAGTTCTTCCATCAGTTGCTTGCCGCATTCGCGGCTGAAGGACTCGGCGTGCTCGATCAGCACTTCGCCTTTGAAGTCGAGCAGTGCCTGCTTGAAGCCGGCCGCACGCTCCTGACTGATGCTCAACTCAGGACGCGCGCCGAGCAGCACGATCTGCTTTGGCTGCGGGGCGAGCAGGCTCTGAGTCAGGTGCAGGCTGGCTTCGCGGTCGTCACTGATCACCGAGCAGAAGTGCTCGGGTTCCATGACCCGGTCGATGGCGATGATCGGCAGGCCCTTGGCCAGCAACTGGCGATAGCTGTCGTCACCGGTCGGCAGGCAACTGGCGACAATCAGCGCATCGCAGCGGCGCGCCTTGAACAGTTGCAGCAACTGGCGCTCGCTGTCCGGCGCGTCGTCGGAGCTGGCGATCAGCAACTGATAACCCCGCGCCCGTGCGCCTTGCTCGAGCAGCTTGGCGATCCGCGCATAACTGGGGTTTTCCAGATCCGGCAGAATAAAGCCCAACGTGCGCGTGTGCCGACTGCGCAACCCGGCCGCTTGTGGATTGGGGGTGAAGCCGTGCTGTTCGACGACCGCACGCACCCGCTCGACCGTGGCGTTGCTGATGCGTTGCTGTTCGGCCTTGCCGTTGATGACGTAGCTGGCGGTGGTCACGGACACTCCGGCCAACCGCGCGATATCACTGAGTTTCAACCCGGTATTTCCTTGTTTTTTCGAGCTTGCCGCGACATTTTCGCCAATCCTACCCGATTCAGGCAGACGACTATTGTCGCAGCGCATCCGACAAGTTGGACTTCAAGGATGAGACATTATCGAGTAACGTGCCGATCAATCTAGATTAAACGTTTCAGCAAGCGTATTTTCTACGTTTTAGACGCCTTTGGCCGGTTCTGCCGTGAAACCGCCAAAACGGCCGCTGAAAAGCAGGCTGACCAGCGCCTAAGCTGTGACCATTCAAAACAATATCCTGGCGCATCCATGTGCCAAAAAGGAGATCGCATGCTCGAGCTCACTATAGAGCAGATATCCATGGGCCAATCGGCTGTGGATAAACCCGCCGCCCTGCAACTACTCGCCAATCATCTGGTGGCCGATGGCCTGGTCGCCGATGGCTACCTCGCCGGCTTGCAGGCCCGGGAAGCCCAGGGCTCGACCTTTCTCGGCCAGGGTATCGCCATCCCCCACGGTACGCCCGAGACCCGCGATCAGGTGTTCGCCACTGGCGTGCGGCTGATGCAGTTTCCCGAGGGCGTGGATTGGGGCGATGGCCAGATCGTTTATCTGGCGATCGGCATCGCTGCCAAATCCGACGAACACCTGCGTCTGCTGCAACTGCTGACCCGCGCCCTCGGCGAGACCGATCTGGGCCAGGCCCTGCGTCGCGCGAGCTCGCCGGAAGCGCTGCTGAAACTGCTGCAAGGTGCGCCGCAGGAATTGGCGCTGGATGCGCAGATGATCGGCCTCGGCGTGTCGGCTGACGATTTCGAAGAACTGGTCTGGCGTGGCGCGCGTCTGCTGCGGCAGGCCGATTGTGTGAGCAACGGGTTTGCCGGTGTGTTGCAGCAAGTCGAAGCGCTGCCGCTGGGCGATGGCCTGTGGTGGCTGCACAGCGAGCAAACCGTGAAGCGTCCGGGCCTGGCGTTCGTCACTCCGGACAAACCGATGCGTTACCTCGGCCAGCCGCTCAGCGGTCTGTTCTGTCTGGCCAGTCTGGGTGAGGCGCATCAGGCGCTGCTCGAACGTCTGTGCGCGTTGTTGATTGAAGGTCGCGGCCATGAGCTGGGCCGTGCCACCAGCAGCCGCAAAGTCCTCGAAGTGCTCGGCGGCGAACTGCCCGCCGATTGGCCGAGCGCGCGTATTGCCCTGGCCAATGCCCACGGTCTGCATGCACGTCCGGCGAAGATCCTTGCGCAACTGGCGAAGAGTTTTGACGGTGAAATCCGTGTGCGCATCGTCGACAGCGCGGACAGCGCGGTGTCGGTGAAAAGCCTGAGCAAACTGCTGAGCCTCGGTGCGCGGCGTGGTCAGGTGCTGGAGTTGATCGCCGAGCCGAGCATCGCCGCCGATGCCTTGCCGGCGCTGCTGGCCGCTATCGAAGAAGGCCTCGGTGAAGAAGTCGAACCGCTGCCGGCCGTGAGCCAGCAACGCGAAGTCATCACCGATATTGCCGAGGTGCTGATCGCCCCGGCGTCCGGCGCGCAGTTGCAGGCGATCCCTGCCGCGCCGGGCATCGCCATTGGGCCTGCGCACATTCAGGTGCAGCAGGCTATCGATTACCCGTTGCGCGGCGAGTCCGCCGCGATCGAGCGCGAACGCCTCAAGCAAGCGCTGAGCGACGTGCGCCGTGACATTCAGGGCCTGATCGAACGCAGCAAGGCCAAGGCCATCCGCGAGATCTTTATCACTCACCAGGAAATGCTCGACGACCCGGAACTGACCGACGAAGTCGACACTCGCCTCAAGCAAGGCGAAAGCGCCGAAGCGGCGTGGATGGCGGTGATCGAAGCGGCAGCCAGGCAACAGGAATCGCTGCAGGACGCGTTGCTCGCCGAGCGGGCGGCGGACCTGCGGGACATCGGTCGCCGGGTGCTGGCGCAACTTTGCGGCGTACAAACGCCGAACGAGCCGGAGCAACCGTACATTCTGGTGATGGACGAAGTCGGTCCGTCGGACGTGGCGCGACTCGATCCGGCCCGCGTGGCCGGGATTCTCACCGCGCGTGGTGGCGCCACGGCGCACAGTGCAATCGTCGCCCGTGCATTGGGGATTCCGGCGCTGGTCGGTGCGGGCGCAGCAGTGTTATTGCTGGAACCCGGCACGCCGCTGCTGCTCGACGGCCAGCGCGGTCGCCTGCACGTCGACGCCGATGCTGCGACCCTGCAACGTGCCGCCGAGGAACGCGACACCCGTGAGCAGCGCCTCAAGGCTGCCGCCGAACAACGTCATCAACCGGCGCACACCAGCGACGGTCACGCCGTGGAAGTGTTCGCCAACATCGGTGAAAGCGCCGGCGTCACTGCTGCGGTCGAGCAGGGCGCGGAAGGCATCGGGCTGCTGCGCACCGAACTGATTTTCATGGCCCACCCGCAGGCGCCGGACGAAGCCACTCAAGAGGCTGAATATCGCCGCGTTCTCGATGGCCTCGCCGGTCGGCCGCTGGTGGTGCGCACCCTTGATGTCGGTGGCGACAAACCGCTGCCGTATTGGCCGATCGCCAAGGAAGAAAACCCCTTCCTCGGCGTGCGCGGCATTCGCCTGACCTTGCAGCGTCCGCAGGTCATGGAAGCGCAGTTGCGCGCCTTGCTGCGTTCGGCGGACAACCGGCCGTTGCGGATCATGTTCCCAATGGTCGGCAGCGTTGAAGAGTGGCGTCAGGCCCGCGACATGACCGAACGCCTGCGCCTGGAAATCCCGGTCGCGGACTTGCAACTGGGGATCATGATCGAGGTGCCGTCCGCTGCGTTGCTGGCGCCGGTGCTGGCCAAGGAAGTCGACTTTTTCAGCGTCGGCACCAACGACCTCACGCAATACACCCTGGCCATCGACCGTGGTCATCCGACGCTTTCGGCCCAGGCTGACGGCCTGCACCCGGCGGTGCTGCAACTGATCGACATCACCGTGCGCGCCGCGCATGCCCATGGCAAATGGGTCGGTGTCTGCGGCGAGCTGGCGGCGGATCCGCTGGCGGTGCCGGTGCTGGTCGGCCTCGGTGTCGATGAGCTGAGCGTGTCCGGGCGCAGCATCGCCGAGGTCAAGGCGCGCATCCGCGAACTCAGCCTGACCCAGGCGCAAACCCTTGCTCAACAAGCCCTCATCGTGGGCAGCGCGAACGAAGTGCGTGCATTAGTGGAGGCCCTGTAATGGCCAAGATTCTCACCCTGACCCTCAACCCGGCGCTGGACCTCACGGTCGAGCTGCCCCGCCTGGAGGCCGGTCAGGTCAACCGCAGCGACGAGATGCACACCCACGCCGCCGGCAAAGGCGTGAACGTCGCCCAGGTGCTGGCGGATCTCGGGCATCAACTGACGGTCAGCGGCTTTCTCGGCGAAGACAATCTGCAGGCCTTCGAAACCCTGTTTGCCAAGCGCGGTTTTGTCGACGCTTCATCCGCGTGCCGGGGGAGACGCGCAGCAACATCAAGGTCGCCGAGCACGACGGGCGCATCACCGACATCAACGGTCCGGGGCCAGTGGTCGACGCGGCGGCGCAGCAAGCGTTGCTTGAGCGTCTGCTGCAGATCGCTCCGGGGCATGACGCGGTGGTGGTCGCCGGCAGTCTGCCGCGTGGCGTCAGTGCGCAGTGGTTGCGCGAGTTGATCGAACGCCTGAACGGCCTCGGCCTGAAAGTCGCCCTTGACAGCAGTGGTGAAGCCTTGCGCGCCGCTATTGAAGCGCGCCCGTGGCTGATCAAACCGAACACTGAAGAACTGGCCGATGCGCTCGATTGCGATGTGGTTTCGCACGCGGCCGAAGCCCAGGCAGCGGCGTGCCTGCATGCCAAAGGCATCGAGCACGTGGTGATCTCCCACGGTGCCGACGGCGTGAACTGGTTCAGTGTCGGCTCGGCGCTGCATGCCACGCCGCCGAAGGTTACGGTCGCCAGCACGGTAGGGGCCGGCGATTCGCTGCTGGCCGGCATGCTCCACGGTCTGCTCAGTGCCGACACGCCCGAGCAGACCCTGCGTACGGCCACGGCGATTGCCGCGATGGCGGTGACGCAAATCGGCTTCGGCATCAACGACGCGGCGCAACTGGCGCGGCTCGAACAGGGCGTGCGCGTGCGTCCCCTGACAGAACAATAAGAGGGTTTGTCATGAAATTAGCCATTGTCACGGCCTGCCCGAACGGCATGGTCACCAGTGTGCTGTGCGCCCGTCTGCTCGACGCGGCGGCCCAGCGTCAGGGCTGGAGCACCAGCGTTGAAGTGGTCGATGCGGCGCATCCGGAACGTGAGTTGTCGGCCGCCACCATTGAGGCGGCGGAGTGGGTGTTGCTGGTCGCCACCGGTGACATCGACATGACGCGTTTTGTCGGCAAGCGCGTGTTCCGCATCGCCCCGGCGCAAGCGCTGCAAGATGTCGAAGCGGTGCTGCGTCGCGGTGCGCAAGAGGCTGAAGTTTATGTCGCCAGCGAAGCCGCCCCGCTTACCGCTGCGCCACGTGCGCCGCGCATCGTCGCCATCACCGCCTGCCCGACCGGTGTTGCCCACACTTTCATGGCGGCCGAGGCGTTGCAGCAGACGGCCAAGCGTCTGGGCTATGAACTGCACGTCGAAACCCAGGGTTCGGTCGGCGCGAAAACCCCGCTCAGCGCGACGGCGATTGCCGAGGCTGATGTGGTGTTGCTGGCGGCGGACATCGAAGTCGCCACCGAGCGTTTTGCCGGCAAGAAAATCTACCGCTGCGGCACCGGCATTGCCTTGAAGCAATCCGAAGCCACACTGAAAAAAGCCCTCGCCGACGCTCAGGTTGAAAGCGCTGCGAGCGACGGCAAGGCGCCAACCAAACAAGAGAAAACCGGCGTTTACAAACACCTGCTGACCGGTGTCTCGTTCATGCTGCCGATGGTGGTGGCCGGTGGTCTGATGATCGCGCTGTCGTTCGTCTTCGGCATCACCGCGTTCAAGGAAGAAGGCACGCTGGCGGCGGCACTGATGCAGATCGGCGGCGAGACCGCGTTCAAGCTGATGGTGCCGCTGCTCGCCGGTTACATCGCCTACTCGATCGCCGACCGTCCGGGCCTGGCACCGGGGATGATTGGTGGCTTGCTCGCCAGCACGTTGGGCGCCGGGTTTATCGGCGGGATCGTCGCCGGTTTCATCGCTGGTTATGCTGCCAAGGCCATCAGTCGTTATGTGGCGTTGCCGCAGAGTCTGGAAGCGCTGAAACCGATTCTGATCATCCCGTTGTTCGCCAGCCTGTTCACCGGTCTGGTGATGATCTACGTGGTGGGTAAACCGGTCGCCGGGATGCTCGCGGCGCTGACGCATTTCCTCGACAGTATGGGCACCACCAACGCGATCCTGCTCGGGGTATTGCTCGGCGGCATGATGTGCGTCGACCTCGGCGGACCGATCAACAAAGCCGCGTATGCCTTCTCGGTGGGGCTGCTGGCTTCGCAGAGTTATGCGCCGATGGCCGCGACCATGGCCGCCGGCATGGTGCCGCCCATCGGGCTGGGCATCGCTACCTTCATCGCCCGCCGCAAGTTCGCCCAGACCGAGCGCGAGGCCGGTAAAGCGGCGCTGGTGCTGGGGCTGTGCTTTATCTCTGAAGGGGCAATTCCGTTTGCCGCCAAAGACCCGCTGCGGGTGATTCCGGCGAGCATCGCCGGCGGTGCTTTGACCGGCGCGTTGTCAATGTACTTCGGCTGCAAACTGATGGCGCCGCATGGTGGCTTGTTTGTGCTGGCGATCCCCAATGCGATCAATCATGCGTTGTTGTATCTGCTGGCGATTGTTGCGGGGAGTTTGTTGACGGCTGTTGTCTATGCGACGGTCAAGCGTCCGGAAGCCGTTGAGTTGGCGCTGGAACCGGTAAAAGCTTAAGGGCAAAAGATCGCAGCCTTCGGGCAGCTCCTACAGGGGGATCGCATTCCAGGGCAGGAGCTGCCGAAGGCTGCGATCTTTTCCATCAGCCGATGCTGATCGCCGGCAACGTCGGCAGGGTCACGGTCTGTTGCTTGCGCGGCGCGAGAATCTCGGCCTCGCCATCCACCACCAGCTCATCGCGCTGATTGAACACGCGAGTGGCGATGCGCACGCGAAACTTCGGTAACTTCTCGAGAATTTCCAGACGCACGGTCAGGGTGTCGCCAATCTTCACCGGCTTCTGAAAGCTCATCTGCTGACCGATGTAGATGGTGCCCGGCCCAGGCAGCTCGCACGCCACGGCCGCGCTGATCAACGCACCACTGAACATGCCATGGGCGATGCGTTCCTTGAACATGCTGGCGGCGGCGAACTCGGCGTCCAGGTGCACCGGGTTGTGGTCGCCGGACATTGCGGCGAACAGCTGAATGTCGCGTTCTTCCACCGTCTTGCTGTAGCTGGCGGTCTGGCCGACTTCGAGGGCTTCGTAAGGGATGTTGGTAACCTGGGTCATCGGTCTTGATTCCTGTGACGGATTAAAGTGAATCCACAAAAAATTATTCGCTGCGATGAGGGCGGCGATGGCTCAGCGCCTGGTCGATCCAGGTCAGCACATCGGCGATCACTTCGTCGCGATTGGTTTCATTGAACAATTCGTGCCGCGCCTGCGGGTAGATCTTCAGTTGCAGGTTCTGGCTGCCGGCCGAGCGCAACGCTTCGGTCAGATCTGTCAGACGCTTGCCTTCGCTCACCGGATCACATTCACCGCCGATCACCAGCAGCGGCAGGCCCGGGTCGATCTGCGCGAGATTGGACGCTTTGCTGATCTGCTGCAAGCCGCCGAGCAAGTCGATCCACAGTTGGTTGGTGCAGCGAAAGCCGCAAAGCGGGTCGCTGGCATAGTGATCGACCTCCACCGGATCGCGGCTCAGCCAGTCGAACGGGGTACGCGCCGGTTTGAATTTTTTTGTTGAACGAGCCGAACGACAACCACTCGATCAACGCACTGCGGCCCTTGCCGCCCTGACGCAGTTTTTCGAAACGGGCGATTTGCCGCGCCGCGCCGTAAAGCGCGACAGGCTGAAAGTTCGAACCGCTGAGAATCGCCCCGTGCAGGCTGGCGCTGTGATGCAGCAGGTAGCCCTGAGCGAGGTAGCTGCCCATGCTGTGCCCGAGCAGGATGATCGGTACCTCGGGATGCTGCTGGCCGATGTGCTGATTGAGGCTGGCCAGATCGCCGATCACCTTGCACCAGCCGTCGTCATCGGCGAAATGCCCGAGCGTCCCGTGTTCGGCGGTTTTGCCATGCCCGCGCAAATCCGGGGCGTACACACCGTAGCCTTGTTCGCAGAATGCATTCGCCAGCCTTTCGTAGCGAGCGCTGTGTTCGGCCATGCCGTGGGCCAGCAGAATGACTGCTTTCAATGGCGCGGCGGGCAGCCACTGGTTGACGAACAGGCGGCTGCGGTCACTCGCGTCCAGCCAGAAGGCACGGTGGATCATGGCAATTCCTTTTTGATCGAGCGGTTACGGCCCGCAGTCGTTGCATTGTATAGCGCGTCCGATCAGCTCACGCCACGGCAGGAAGATTCATACGATCAATGTCGCCATTGCCCTTATTTGCCTCAATGGCCATAACTGCTAGTGTCCGTGAAGCTCCGCTTTTTGCTTTGTGCCCTCAGGGATAAGCGCGAAACCACAGAAAAGCGGCTCCCGGATCGATTCAGGTAAAGAGGACAAGAACAATGCAACCTGATTTCTGGAATGACAAACGCCCCGCCGGCGTACCCCTGGACATCGACATGGGCGAGTTCAAGTCGGTGATCGAGGTGTTTGAGCGTTCCTGCAAGAAATTCGCGGACCGTCCGGCCTTCAGCAATATGGGCGTGACCCTGACCTACGCGGAACTCGAGCGCTACAGCGCGGCGTTCGCCGGTTACCTGCAAGCCCACACCGATCTGGCGCCGGGGGATCGCATCGCGGTGCAGATGCCCAATGTGCTGCAATATCCGATTGCCGTGTTCGGCGCCTTGCGCGCCGGGCTGATTGTGGTCAACACCAACCCGCTGTACACCGCGCGCGAGATGCGCCACCAGTTCAAGGACTCCGGTGCCCGGGCGCTGGTGTACCTGAACATGTTCGGGCAGAAGGTCCAGGAAGTGCTGCCGGACACCGACCTGCAGTACCTGATCGAAGCGAAAATGGGCGATCTGATGCCCACCGCCAAGGGCTGGCTGATCAACACCGTGGTCAGCAAAGTGAAGAAAATGGTCCCGGACTATTCGCTGCCGCAGGCCATCTCGTTCAAGAGTGCGCTGCGCCTGGGCCGTGGTTTGGGGATCAAACCGCTGAAAGTCAGCCTCGACGACATCGCCGTGTTGCAATACACCGGTGGCACCACCGGGCTGGCCAAGGGCGCGATGCTGACCCACGGCAACCTCGTGGCGAACATGCAACAAGTGCGTGCCTGTCTCGCCCAGTTGGGGCCTGACGGTCAGCCACTGCTGCGCGAAGGTCAGGAGGTGATGGTGGCGCCGCTGCCGCTCTATCACATCTATGCTTTCACCGCGAACTGCATGTGCATGATGGTTTCCGGCAACCACAACGTGCTGATCACCAATCCGCGAGACATCGCAGGCTTCATCAAGGAACTGAAGAACTGGCGCTTCTCGGCGCTGCTCGGGCTGAACACGTTGTTCGTCGCGCTGATGGATCACCCGGACTTCAAGACCCTGGATTTCTCCAGTCTCAAGCTGACCAACTCAGGCGGTACCGCGCTGGTCAAGGCCACCGCCGAGCGTTGGGAGCAGATCACCGGTTGCCGCATTACTGAAGGTTACGGTCTGACCGAAACCTCGCCGGTGGCCTGCACCAACCCGTATGGCGAAAAGTCGCGCCTGGGCACGGTCGGCCTGCCGGTGCCGGGTACGCTGCTGAAAGTCATCGATGACGAGGGCGTCGAGCAGCCGATGGGCGAGCGTGGCGAGCTGTGTATCAAAGGCCCGCAGATCATGAAAGGCTACTGGCATAAACCCGAGGCCACCGCCGAAGTGCTGGACGCCGAGGGCTGGTTCAAGTCCGGTGATATTGCGGTGATCGACCCGGACGGCTTCGTGCGCATCGTCGACCGCAAGAAGGACATGATCATCGTCTCGGGTTTCAACGTGTACCCCAACGAGATCGAGGACGTGGTGATGGCTCACCCGAAAGTCGCCAACTGCGCGGTGATCGGTGTGCCGGATGAGCGTTCGGGCGAGGCAGTAAAGCTGTTCGTGGTGGCGCGGGAAACCGGGGTCAGCCTCGAAGAGCTCAAGGCGTACTGCAAGGAGAATTTCACGGCCTACAAGGTGCCGAAACACATCGTACTGCGTGAGTCGTTGCCGATGACGCCGGTCGGGAAGATTTTGCGGCGGGAGTTGCGCGATATCGCTTAAAGGGCAGAAACGAAAAGATCGCAGCCTTCGGCAGCTCCTACAGGGAATGAATTCCAATGCAGGAGCTGCCGAAGGCTGCGATTTTTTGCTTTAAAGGCCCGGAAAACCGGGGCTTTCAGGGTGATATAGGATTTTTGCTCTAAAATGACTGTTAGAAAGTCTTGAGTCATTAAAGTGACCATGGAGGCCGCTTTTGGCTCTAGTCGGCCCTTGGCAAAGCTGCTACTCTCGGCGCGCTTTGTGACTTCTCGGCCTGTAGAAAAGCCAGATTCACCAATACAAAACACACACCAATAATAATCGCATCAAATGCGGTGAAGAATTCGCGTTGCTGAGGAGTGGGCTTCCATGATCGAAGACTTTTGGAAGGATAAATACCCGGCTGGAATTGCTGCCGACATCAATCCAGACGAGTACCCGAATATTCAGGCAGTGTTGAAGCAGTCCTGCCAACGCTTCGCCAACAAACCGGCTTTCAGCAACCTGGGCAAGACAATCACCTACGGTGAACTGTACGAATTGTCCGGTGCGTTTGCCGCGTATCTGCAACAGCATACCGACTTGCAGCCCGGTGATCGAATTGCCGTGCAACTGCCCAACGTTCTGCAGTACCCGGTCGCCGTCTTCGGTGCGATCCGCGCCGGGCTGATCGTGGTCAACACCAACCCGCTGTACACCGCGCGGGAAATGGAACACCAATTCAACGACTCCGGCGCCAAGGCCCTGGTGTGTCTGGCCAACATGGCGCACCTGGCGGAAGCCGTGGTGCCGAAAACCGGGGTCAAACACGTCATCGTCACTGAAGTCGCCGACCTGCTGCCGCCGGTCAAGCGCCTGCTGATCAACAGCGTGATCAAGTACGTGAAAAAGATGGTACCGGCCTATCACCTGCCTAAAGCCGTCAAGTTCAATGACGTGCTGAGCAAGGGCCAGGGCCAGCCCGTGACCGAAGCCAACCCGCACAGCAGCGATGTCGCGGTGTTGCAGTACACCGGCGGCACCACCGGCGTGGCCAAGGGCGCGATGCTCACCCATCGCAACCTCGTCGCCAACATGCTGCAGTGCAAGGCGCTGATGGGCTCCAACCTCAACGAAGGCTGCGAGATCCTGATCACCCCGTTGCCGCTGTACCACATCTATGCGTTCACCTTTCATTGCATGGCGATGATGCTGATCGGCAACCACAACATCCTGATCAGCAACCCGCGCGACCTGCCGGCGATGGTCAAGGAACTGTCGAAGTGGAAGTTCAGCGGTTTCGTCGGCCTGAACACGCTGTTCGTGGCGCTGTGCAACAACGAAGGTTTCCGCAAGCTGGATTTCTCCAACCTGAAAGTCACCCTGTCCGGCGGTATGGCCCTGCAACTGGCCGCGGCCGAGCGTTGGAAAGCCGTGACCGGCTGCTCGATCTGCGAAGGTTACGGCATGACCGAAACCAGCCCGGTGGCCGCGGTCAACCCGATCCAGAACATCCAGATCGGCACCATCGGCATTCCGGTGCCGTCGACCCTGTGCAAAGTCATCGACGATGCCGGTGTCGAGCAGCCAATGGGCGAAATCGGCGAGCTGTGCGTCAAGGGCCCGCAAGTGATGAAGGGCTACTGGCAGCGTCAGGAAGCCACCGACGAAATCCTCGACAGCGAAGGCTGGCTGAAGACCGGTGACATCGCGCTGATCCAGCCCGATGGCTACATGCGCATTGTCGATCGCAAGAAAGACATGATCCTGGTGTCCGGTTTCAACGTTTACCCGAACGAACTGGAAGACGTGCTGGCAACCTTGCCGGGCGTGTTGCAGTGCGCGGCCATCGGCGTGCCGGACGAGAAATCGGGTGAGGCGATCAAGATCTTCATCGTGGCCAAACCGGGCGTGACCCTGACCAAGGAAACCGTGATGGAACACATGCGCGCCAACGTCACCGGTTACAAGGTGCCGCGTTCGGTGGAATTCCGCGATGCACTGCCGACCACCAACGTCGGCAAGATCCTGCGCCGCGAGCTGCGTGACGAAGAGCTGAAGAAGATCAAGGCGAAGAACGCCGCCTAAAACAGAAAGCCCCGCAAATGCGGGGCTTTTTATTGGGTGACGAGATCCTGTGGTGAGGGGATTCATCCCCCGATCGGCAGCGTAGCTGCCGCCAGTTGCTTGAGCGCAAGGATCTGGGGGGCGCTTCGCACCCCATCGGGGATAAATCCCCTCGCTACAGGGGCATCGCGGTTACTGCCGAAACGGCGCGAAATTCACGTTGGTGCCCGCCGGACGCATGTCCTGCAGGTACGAATCCTTGTCTGCACTCAACTCCAGGCTCAACGCCGCCTTGCGTTTGCCTTCGTTGCGAATCACCAGGCCTTCGAGCTTTTCCCGCAGAAACACGGTTGGCACTTTCAGGTGCAGCAGTTCGTCGGTGGCCGGGGTGTGCATCAGCAGGTGAATCCACTCGTACTGGCCGACGGCCAGACGCGATACCGGCAGGTCGAACCACCAGATGTTGCGGTTGCGGTTCAGTTCGGCGAAGTGGCAGTTGTTGGTGCCGAGCACAGCGCCGCCCAGTTCCTGGTTGCGACGGGCAATGGCCTGCTTTTTATCGAGTTTCATAACATTCCTGCGGGGTCTGATCGTTGGCGCAGCGCGCCCATAGCTGCGCATTCTCGGGGCTTGGGGGGCAAACATAAAGCCCAACCTGCATTGCACGACGAAATGAAGGGCAAAAATAAATGAAACTCGTGGCAAACCCGGCCAGTCAATCATTACGTACTGACTTTTCCCCTTCAATGCACCAAGGAGAAACACCATGAGTAGCACTGGCGATAAAGTAAAAGGCATGGCCAACGAAGCTGTCGGCAACGTCAAGCAAGGTGTCGGTAAAGCCACCGACAACAGCAAGCTGCAAGCCGAAGGCAAGCTGCAAGAGAAAAAAGGCGAAGCCCAGCAAGCTGTCGGCAAAGCCAAAGACGCCATCAAGAAAGGTGTCGACAAGGCGTAATTCCCGCCTTGAACGAAACACACGAACGGCCATCCAAGGATGGCCGTTTTTGTGTCAAAACCCGACGGTCATCCACGAAGGTCGCCAAGTAGGCTACCGTGATGTAAAAAACGGCCCCTGAGTCGCCACGACTTCAACCTGTAATGCGGCGAAAGGAGACGCGAATGATTTTTCCGGACATGAAAGGTCTGCCCCTGCATCGAGTGATGGTGCGCACGGTCACTGAATTCGTCGACGACGAAATGTCGACTTACGCCTCGGCACTGGCCTACCAGATGCTGTTCTCGCTGTTCCCGTTCATTCTGTTTTTGATCGCCTTGATCGGTTTCCTGCACCTGCCGGACTTCTTCAGCTGGCTGCGTCTGCAGTCGGAACTGGTATTGCCGCCGCAGGCACTGGAACAGGTCAACCCGGTGATCGATCAGTTGCAGCAGTCCAAGGGCGGCTTGCTCTCGGTGGGTATCGTCATCGCCCTGTACACCGCGTCGGCCGGTGTGCGCCTGATGATGAGCGCGATGAATGCCGCGTATGACGTGGTCGAGGGACGGCCGATCTGGAAACGCTTTCCACTGTCGATTGTCTACACCGTGGGCATTGCCGGCATGCTGCTGGTCGCCGCCGCGCTGATGGTGCTCGGGCCGCAAGTGATGGGCTGGATTGCCGCGCAGGTAGGGCTGGAAGACTTCATCGTCACGGTCTGGACGATTGCGCGCTGGCCGGTGATCGTGATTCTGATGATGGTCGCGGTGGCGCTGATCTACTACGTGATGCCCGACGTCAAACAGGAATTCCGTTTCATCACCCCCGGCTCGGTGCTGGCCGTGGTGGTGTGGATCATCGCCTCGCTGGGCTTTGCGTTCTACGTCAAAACCTTCGCCAACTACAACGCGATGTATGGCAGCATCGGGGCGATCATCGTGCTCTTGCTGTATTTCTACATTTCCTCGGCGGTGCTGCTGCTCGGCGCGGAGATGAATGCGGTGATCGAACACATGTCCAGCGAGGGCAAGGACGCGGGCGAGAAAGTCCCCGGGGAACTCGATGTACATCCCAAACAACACGTCTCGGGCCTGGGGCGCGATCATTCGCTCAAGCCTGACACTGACGAAGCCTGATCATGATTCGTGAAATCCTCAAAATGGGCGACGAACGCCTGCTGCGCATCGCCCCGCCAGTGCCGCCGGAGATGTTCGACAGCCCCGAGCTGTGGCAACTGATCGATGACATGTTCCAGACCATGGAAAGCGTCGGCGGAGTTGGCCTGGCCGCGCCGCAGATCGGCGTCGATCTGCAATTGGTGATCTTCGGTTTCGAGCACAGCGAACGCTACCCGGACGCCGAAGCGGTGCCGCAGACAATCCTGATCAATCCGCTGATCACCCCGTTGAGTCCGCTGACCGAGGAGGGTTTCGAAGGCTGCCTGTCGGTGCCCGGCCTGCGTGGCGCGGTGGATCGTTATCAGCAGATCCGCTACGAGGGCTTCGATCCCAAGGGCGAGCCGATCGTGCGCGTGGCCTCGGGTTTTCATGCGCGGGTGGTGCAGCACGAATGCGATCACCTGATCGGCCGTCTGTATCCTTCGCGGATTACTGATTTCAGCAAGTTCGGCTTTACCGAAGTGATGTTCCCGGATCTTGATCCGAGCGCAGACGATTAAGCAAAAATCAAAAGATCGCAGCCTTCGGCAGCTCCTGCACCAATCCCTGTAGGAGCTGCCGCAGGCTGCGATCTTTTGATCTTCAGACAAGCCCCATCGCAATCATCGGCTTGCTCCGCGCATACCGGCTCAACCGTTCAGCCAATGCATAGGGCAGGGCAGGATCGAAGCTGAAGCCACGCCGCTCGTAAAACCCGCGCAAATCCGGATGGCAGAACAGCCATACCGGTTCCTGCACATCCTTCACCGCCGCCGCGATCAACTGCCCGGCAATCCCTTGCGCACGGCAATCCGGATCGACAAACAGCCCGGTCAACCAATACCCGCCCGCCACCGGCCGCAAGCACAACGCGGCGACGATGTCCTCGCGACGGGCCACCCACAGTTGCGCGTCGCGCACTGCTTTCATCGATGATTGGTGGCGGCGGTAAAACTTGTTCATCAACGGCCACAAAGGCTCGTCGAGCAGGCTGTACTGGGTATCGGACATGGGATCGGACTGACGGCGGGCAAAGCGCCGATTATAAAAGAACGCGCGACGCGCGATAGGTGTATACCTGAGCCTACATCCCTGTGAGTGGAGTACGCATCATGTCCAAAGGTATGGATTCAAAGAAAGCCGCGAAGAAGAAACCGGCCAAGACGGCGATTGAAAAGCGTGCAGAGAAAAAAGCCAAGAAGGTCGATATTTTCGGTCATTGATCACGTCCCTCGGGAGTCCGTCCTCCGGGCTCCCGCCTCAGCGCAAAAATAATCTGCAAGATTGCCCGGCTTCGTTGCACAGAAGGGGAAGATTCCCGTTCCGAGCCTCGCCATGCCGAATTACTTCGACGCCGACCATCGCCAGCAAATCGAAACCCTGCGCCAGCGCTTCACCGCCCGCACCGAATGGCCGACATGGCTGCTGCTGATCGGCGTGTATGGCGGCTGGTTCGCGATCATCCTCAACAGCGCATGGCTGGGGCGCGGCCTGAGCACATTGCTGCTGATTCCGCTGCTGGTGCTGTGGCTGTCAGTGCAGCATGAGTTGCTGCATGGGCATCCGACCCGCTCGGTGCTTTTCAATAAAATCCTCGGTTATGCACCCTTTGCGGTGTGGTACCCGTACACCTTGTACCGCGACAGCCATCTGTTGCATCACCGCGATGAGCACCTGACAGTGCCCGGTGTCGATCCGGAAAGCCGTTATCTGACGGCGGTGCGTTGGCAGGGCAGTTCCTTGTTCGAACGCGGCCTGCACTGGCTGAACAAAACCGTGCTCGGGCGGTTCGCGATTGGCGCGCCGCTGGCCTTGCTGGCATTGGCCGCGGAAGAACTGCAACGCCTGAGAAACCGCGAGCGGCAAGCCTGGCGAATGTGGCTGACCCACGGTGCGTTCACCGTGTTGATGCTGTGGTTGGTCGCGCGCTTCAGCGTGTTGCCGGTCTGGCATTACCTGTTGCTGATCAGCGTACCGGCGCTGTCGATTGCGATGATCCGCTCCTACTATGAACACCGCCCGCACGCACAGCCGGAGCAACGCACCGTGCTCAACGAGGCCGGCTGGCCGTGGCGCTGGCTGTTTCTGAATCTGAATTTTCATCTGGTGCATCACGATCTGCCGGGGCTGGCGTGGTACGACTTGCCCCAGGCTTACCGTATGCGCCGTGAGCAATGGGTCGCGCGTAGCGGCGGATTTCTGGTGCAGGGTTATGGGCAGTTGTGGTGGCGCCACGGGTTCAAGCCGATCGACAGTCCCGAGCATCCCTTTCACTGACCCCAGGACCACCACAGAAGTATTTGCAGGGAAATAATGTGTATGACCCAACATCACGTTGAACTGCTGATGTACACCGCCCCCGAGCCCATTCGTGCGGCCAGCGAGCGCTGGATTTCACGCATCCTCAAACACCTCGGCCACTCCCGCCTGAACGCCGCCAGCCTGTCGCTGCCCGAACTGTGGTTGTCGCCCGATCTGCTACTGACGCAAACCTGCGGCTACCCGTTGATGACCTTGCTGCGCGATCAGGTGCGCATCGTCGGTCGCCCGCGCTACGAATTGCCCGACGCCAGCGCCGGCAATCACTGCAGCCTGATTCTCAGCCGTGCAGACGATGCGCGCAAAACCCTGGCGGATTTTCGTGGCAGTCGCGGGGTGATCAACAGCGAAGACTCCAACAGTGGCATGAATCTATTGCGCCAGCGCCTGGCGCCGTTGCAGCGCGACGGGCAGTTCTTCGCCAAGGTCGGCATCAGTGGCGCGCACCGCGAGAGTCTGCGCTGGCTGCGTGAAGAACGCGCCGATTTGGCAGCCATCGACAGCGTGACCTATGCCTGCCTGGCGCAATACGCACCCGAGGAGGTCAACGGATTGCGGGTGGTGGCGCGCAGTGCGTTCAGTCCGACGTTGCCGTTTATCACCGCCGTATCGACTACGGATAGACAGATCGAGCACTTGCGCGAGGTGATGAATCAGACGCTGCTTGAGTTGCCGGATGTGGCGCAGGTCCTTGGATTGCCTGAGGTTCTGGCAGCCAGTGAAAGCGATTATCAGGTTGTACTCGACTATCAGCGTGAGGCTGAAGAGTTGGGCTATGGCCGCTTGCGTTGAAAGATCGCAGCCTTCGGCAGCTCCTACAGGTTG
>NZ_JABULD010000526.1:0-5337 GCF_014060985.1 Pseudomonas sp. MD195_PC81_125 | reverse complement strand
GGCTGCGATCTTTTGATTTTGACGTTCAAAAAAACAAAGATCAAAAAGAATCGCAGCCTGCGGCAGCTCCTACAGGGGAAAGCGAAATTACTGATGAGACCGAGCCATGCACAACAACAATAAAGAGCTGACCCTCAGCGCCCCGCTCAGCCGGCCCGGTGCTCACGCTCGCCAAAGTCCCGGACGCGGTGTTCGCCAGTGGCGCGATGGGCGACGGCATCGCCATCGACCCGTTGAATGACACCCTGTATTCGCCCTGCGCCGGGGAGATCATCCACGTCGCCCGCACCGGCCACGCGCTGACCGTGCGCGCCGACAACGGCGCGGAAATCCTCCTGCACCTGGGCCTCGACACTGTCGAACTGAACGGCGAAGGCTTCTCGATGCTGGTCAAGCAAGGCACGCGGGTCGACAAGGGCCAACCGTTGTTGCGCTACGACCTGGACAAGGTCGGCCAGCAGTGCAAAAGCCTGGTCAGCCTGCTGATCCTGACCAACAGCCAGGACTTCCAGGTACGCCCGATCACGCTCAAAGCGGTGAAAGTCGGCGAGCCGCTGCTGCACATCATTGCCCGTACCAGTACGGCGGCGAATGCTGAAGTGCTGGGTGGGCCAGCGGTTCAGGGTCAGGCGTTGGTGGCACATCGCGGCGGCTTGCATGCGCGCCCGGCCGCGCTAATTCGCCAGACCGCACAAGGTTTCAAGAGCCAGTCGCAGCTGCACTTCGCCGGCCAATCGGCGCCGTGCAACAGCCTGATCGGCCTGATGGGACTGGGCATCGGTGAACGGGATGAAGTGCAGGTCAGCTGTCAGGGACCGGACGCCGAAGCTGCGCTGCAGGCTTTGCTCAATGCACTGGCGACCGCCCTGCCCGACGATCATCACGCCGCTGCGCCGGTCAGCGCCGCACCGCGCAAACGCCCCGCCGAGGCTGGCGTATTGCAGGGTGTGTGCGCCGCACCGGGTCTGGTCGGCGGGCCGCTGTTTCGCCTGAATGCGATCAGCCTGCCGGCAGATACGGGCAGTCATGATCCGCTGGTGCAACAGCAGGTGCTGGAGTCGGCGCTGAATCAGGTGCGCGGCGAAATCAACGCCACGCTCGCCCAAGCAAAAAAGCACAAGAACATCGATGAAGAAGCGATCTTCGCCGCGCATCTGGCACTGCTCGAAGATCCGGCCCTGCTCGACGCCGCGCAGCATGCTATCGACCAAGGCACAGCGGCGACCCACGCGTGGAGCCAGTCGATCGATGTGCAGTGCGAAGTGCTGCAACACACCGGCAGCGCGCTGCTGGCCGAACGTGCCAACGACCTGCGCGACCTCAAGCAACGGGTGCTGCGCGCCGTGCTCGGCGAAGCCTGGCATTACGACGTGCCGGCCGGCGCCATCGTTGCTGCGCATGAACTGACGCCGTCGGATCTGCTGCAACTCAGCGCGCAGGGTGTCGCCGGGTTGTGCATGGCCGAGGGTGGCGCGACGTCGCATGTCGCGATTCTGGCGCGCGGCAAAGGCCTGCCGTGCCTGGTGGCGTTGGGCGCAGTTTTGCTCGATCAACCGCAAGGGCAATCGGTGGTGCTGGATGCTGACGGCGGCCGCCTCGAACTGACGCCGAACGCCGAGCGTCTGGCCGAAGTGCAACAGGCGCAAATCGACCGCCAACAACGCCGCGATGCGCAACAGGCCAAGGCGCATCTGCCCGCTGAAACCCGCAATGGCGTGGCCATCGAAGTGGTCGCCAATGTTGCCTCCAGCCATGAAGCGGCAGACGCCTTTGCCAACGGTGCCGATGGCGTTGGCCTGCTGCGCACCGAGTTTCTGTTCGTCGACCGGCAGACCGCGCCGGACGTCGAAGAGCAGCGCGCCGCCTATCAAGCCGTGCTCGATGCCATGGGCAAGCACTCGGTGATCATCCGCACCATCGACGTCGGCGGCGACAAGCAACTCGACTACCTGCCGCTGCCCGCCGAAGCCAACCCGGTCTTGGGCTTGCGTGGCATTCGTCTGGCTCAGGCCCGCCCGGAAATCCTCGATCAGCAACTGCGCGCACTGCTGCAGGTCAGCCCGTTGCAGCGATGCCGGATCCTGCTGCCGATGGTTACCGAAGTCGATGAACTGCTGCACATCCGCCAGCAGGTCGATGCGCTGTGCCTGGAGCTGGGCATCAATCAACGTCCGGAAATCGGCGTGATGATCGAAGTCCCCGCCGCCGCGCTGCAAGCCGAGCAACTGGCCGAACACGCCGACTTCCTCTCGATCGGCACCAACGACCTGTCGCAATACACCCTGGCCATGGACCGCGATCACGCCGGCCTCGCCGCTCGGGTCGATGCCTTGCACCCGGCGCTGCTGCGGCTGATCGCCCTGACCTGCGCAGGTGCGGCGGTGCACAAACGCTGGGTCGGCGTCTGCGGCGCCCTCGCCTCCGATCCACTGGCGACGCCTGTGCTGATCGGCCTCGGCGTGACCGAGTTGTCGGTGAGCCCGGTGCAAATCGGTGAAATCAAGGATCGCGTGCGCCAGTTGCACGAGGCCGAATGCCAACGCCTCAGCCTCGACCTGTTGAAACTCAACAGCGCCGCTGCGGTTCGTCACGCCTGCCACCAGCATTGGCCTCTGCACTAACAACAAGCTCTCTATAAAGAGCAGGGAGAACCACCATGTACCAACTCTTCATCGAAGGCCTGCAACGCCTCGGCCGCGCGCTGATGCTGCCGATCGCGATCCTGCCGATTGCCGGCTTGCTGCTGCGTCTGGGTGACACCGACCTTTTGAACATCGCGATCATTCACGATGCCGGGCAAGTGATCTTCGCCAACCTGGCGATGATCTTCGCCATCGGCATCGCCGTCGGGTTTGCCAAGGACAACAACGGCACTGCGGGTCTGGCCGGAGTGATCGGTTACCTGGTGATGATCTCCACGCTCAAGGTGCTCGACCCGAGCATCAACATGGGCATGCTCGCCGGGATCGTCAGCGGCCTGATGGCCGGCGCGCTGTACAACCGCTTCAAGGACATCAAACTGCCGGAGTACCTGGCGTTCTTCGGCGGCCGACGGTTTGTACCGATTGTCACCGGGTTCGCGGCGGTCGGTCTGGGCGTAGTGTTCGGCTACATCTGGCCGCCGATCCAGCACGGCATCAATGCCTTCGGCGCGCTGATGATGGAAAGCGGCAGCATTGGTGCGTTCGTCTTTGGCGTGTTCAACCGCCTGCTGATCGTCACCGGCCTGCACCACATCCTCAACAACATGGCGTGGTTCGTGTTCGGCAACTTCACTGATCCGACCACCGGCGCACTGGTCACCGGCGACCTGTCACGCTACTTCGCCGGCGATCCAAAGGGCGGCCAGTTCATGACCGGCATGTTCCCGATGATGATCTTCGGCCTGCCTGCTGCGTGCCTGGCGATGTACCGCAACGCGCTGCCGGAGCGGCGCAAGGTCATGGGCGGGATTTTCCTGTCGATGGCGCTGACCTCGTTTTTGACCGGGGTAACCGAACCCATCGAATTCGCCTTCATGTTTCTCGCCCCGCTGCTGTATCTGCTGCATGCGCTGCTGACCGGCCTGTCGATGGCGATCACCAATGCGCTGAACATCCACCTCGGTTTCACCTTCTCCGGCGGCTTCATCGACATGGTGTTGGGTTGGGGGCGCTCGACCAATGGCTGGCTGGTGATTCCGGTCGGGCTGGCGTACGCCGTGGTGTATTACGCGGTGTTTGATTTCTGTATTCGTCGCTTCAATTTGAAGACGCCGGGGCGAGAGGATGTGGCAGCGGCGGACAAGGCTGTTCTCACCGAGAATGAGCGCGCCGCGGCTTACATCAAGGCACTCGGTGGTGCGCAGAATCTGGTGACTGTCGGTGCCTGCACCACCCGTTTGCGTCTGGAAATGGTTGATCGCAACAAGGCTTCCGACGCTGACTTGAAGGCATTAGGCGCGATGGCCGTGGTACGCCCGGGCAAAGGCGGCAGCTTGCAGGTGGTGGTCGGGCCATTGGCCGACAGCATCGCCGACGAAATCCGCCTCGCCATGCCAGCGCTGGGGCGTGCGTTGGTGGCTGCGCCTGCTGCGGTGGTCGAGGAATCGAAAGCTGTATTGGTCGCTGCACCGGAAGCTCAACAATGGCTGACTGCGTTGGGCGGTAGCGAGAATGTGCTGCAGCTGGACTGCATCGCACTGACGCGTATTCGTCTACAACTGGCCGATGGTAAAGCGTTGTCCGAGGCTCAGTTGAAAGAGCTGGGTTGCCAGGGTGTCAGCCCGTTGGAAGGTGGGGTCTGGCATTTGTTGATTGGTGAGAAAGCGGCGAGTTTGAGTGGGGCGATTGAGGCGTTGGTTAATCGGAGTGAGGTCAGCGCCAAGGTTTGACTCGCCGGCGTCTGGGCGGGCCTCTTCGCGAGCAAGCTCGCTCCCACATTGACCTGTGTACGCCGGTCAAATGCGGGAGCGGGCTTGCTCGCGAAGAACGATAACGCGGTGAACCTGAGAGATCAGGTCTGTGGATCGACTCGATCCAGCGCGCGGTTTACCGCGAGTTCGGCGAGCATGACGATCTGCTGGATGGCAAGAGCGGTGCTGCGTTGCAGACCGCTGAGTTCGTTGGCGAAGTTGCTGGCCATGGCACTGGCGCAGGCCAACGATTCGTAGGCGTGGGCTAGCAGGGTTTCGGAGTCGACGTTGGGGTTGACCAGGAACATCGTGCTGGGCTGATGCGCCTCAGCGGATTGCGGGGTGAAGTAGAAATCGACAGCGCGCTTGATGGCTTCACTGTCTTTCGTCAGGTCTTCGACGCGGATGGCGTCGGCGGGTGGAGATGTGGTTCTGTGGGGTGGGTCGGGGATCAGTTTGTCCATCGAACAAGTCCTTTTAAGTGTTGTAGCCACTTGCTCCCGATCTCACTCGGAGAAGAGGTGGCAGCCATGTACGGAGTGAGATTACCGGTAAGGACCCCAAATCCGGCCGGACCGAAGTCCGCCCGTACATAGCCGCCATAAGGAATTGCTGACAGCGAAAGCTGGCCGCAATTATGGGGGCACTTGTCTGGGGATCCAAATCGGGTATCTCACCTCCCGATCGCTGAATTGGCAGCGACAGACAAAGCCTAGAGACCGGACGTCCGAGGGACAACCTGAAAACCTTGTGGGAAGGTTCTGGTAATTCCACACACTCTTAAACACAAAACATCCCCCTGTAGGAGCTGCCGAAGGCTGCGATCTTTTGATCTGCCCTTTGACTGTAAAAAACCAAAAGTCAAAAGATCGCACCTTTCGGCAGCCTCCTACAGGTGAGTACTGCACCCGATATGAAATTGGTCGTTTTTCAGGCCGCCATTC
>NZ_JABULD010000052.1:0-19856 GCF_014060985.1 Pseudomonas sp. MD195_PC81_125 | reverse complement strand
AGTCATGCTGTGGCGGCATTCTCATTTCTGGAGTCGCGCATGAAGCGAGAGCAAGTACGGGAACGGCATGCAGAGGGCCTTATCTCTGCCACGCATGTGATTCAGAATCCGGCGAACTCGGGTGAGTGGATCGTGTTTTTCAAGAAGAGCGCCGGTCGCAGCTATTTTCTGGTCGACGAAAACGACGAAGTCGAATCCTTCGCCCGGCTCGACGATCTGATCGAGATCGTGCGCGGGCTCGGGATCAAGTTCGCCGAGATCCACATGTAGGGTCTATTTGCAGACCACCACCACGCTGCGGTTTTTATAGTTGCCGACATCGACCCCCAGGGTCTTGTCGCTCTCCTTGGGTGCCGGTGTGCCGTCGGTACCGACAATGCGATAACCGGTGCCCGCGCAGGAAGCATCGGCTTTTTCGTAGCAGGTGGCCCAGGAGTTGGCTTCCCCGGAGCAGTCGATACTCAAACCCTGTTCGCCGTTGTTCAGGTAGGTGGTTTGCGAGGTGGCACAGCCACCCAGGGCCAATACCGCGATCAGCGGCAGCATTTTGTTCATGTTCATAAGTGTTTCGTCTTCAGCGAGGGAGGGGCTAAACGCTCTGACAGCGCCGGAGTGAAAAGGTTATAGCTATTGGCCACTTGTTTTCATCGGGTTTGCGAGCGGCCACAAAAAAGCCCTGCGCAAGGGCAGGGCTCGGCGCGTGTCTCAACCGGTCAGTCCTGATCTTTGCCACGGCGTTTGGACGACGCAGGGGTGTCAGTGAACACCGACGCCACATCAGTCGCCAGCTGCTCGCTGTCGAAAGGCCCGGCGATGTGTTCGCCATTGGTCGTGGCCAGGTTCCACTTGCCGTCTTTCTTGTCGATCACATACCCGTTGATGATTTTTACCGCGGCCATCTATCTGTCTCGTTCGCTGGTTCAAAGGCGCCATGATACCGACAAATCCTCACATTGGGGGATGATGAGCGTAGAGTGATGCAGCGCATTTGCGTGTTTGAGCTACTCTGTTTTCGCGGGTCGAAGTTGCCAACGGAACTATCGGCGAGAATATTTCTCTATGTTGGCATCGGTTAGCCAGTGCGGGGCATTGTAAGGTGCACGCCGCCTGATTAGACTGCGCCGAAACTCGTACACACAGCCCTTTCAAGGACTTATATGATCAAGAAATGCTTGTTCCCAGCAGCCGGTTACGGTACTCGCTTCCTGCCAGCGACTAAAGCCATGCCCAAAGAAATGCTGCCGGTGGTAAACAAGCCACTGATCCAGTACGGCGTTGAAGAAGCTCTGGACGCTGGCCTGACTGAAATCTCGATCGTGACCGGTCGTGGCAAGCGCGCTCTGGAAGACCACTTCGACATCAGCTATGAGCTGGAAAACCAGATCAAGGGCACCGACAAGGAAAAATACCTGGTCGGCATCCGCAAGCTGCTCGATGAGTGCTCGTTCTCCTATACCCGTCAGACCGAAATGAAAGGTCTGGGCCACGCGATCCTCACCGGTCGCCCGCTGATCGGTGACGAACCCTTCGCCGTGGTACTGGCGGACGACCTGTGCGTCAACCTCGAAGGCGACGGCGTACTGACCCAGATGGTCAAGCTGTACAAGCAGTTCCGCTGCTCGATCATCGCCATTCAGGAAGTCGACCCGCAGGAAACCAGCAAGTACGGCGTGATCGCCGGCGAGATGATCCGCGACGACATCTACCGCGTACACAGCATGGTCGAGAAGCCAAAGCCGGAAGACGCACCGTCGAACCTGGCGATCATTGGTCGTTACATCCTGACGCCGGACATCTTCGACCTGATCGAACAGACCGAGCCAGGCAAGGGCGGTGAAATCCAGATCACCGACGCCCTGATGAAGCAGGCCCAGAACGGCTGCGTCATGGCCTACAAGTTCAAGGGCAAGCGTTTTGACTGCGGTGGCGCCGAAGGCTACATCGAAGCGACCAACTTCTGCTTCGAGAACTTCTACAAGACCGGCAAGGCTTACTGATAACGCCGGATCTGCAACGCGAAGGGTGTGAAAGCACCCAAGCGAATGCACCCACAAACGCCCCGACTTGTTCGGGGCGTTTGCTTTTGTGCTGGAAAAAACCTTGGGCCTGGCGGCGCGATTGGCTGAAGCCTTCTGAGCGTGCTGGCTGCTTTTTAACGGGGGAGGGTGGCGGGCATGCTTGCTCGCTGCCCCGATTCCCTTCAGGCGGCACTGCAGGGCCCCGGGCAAACGGGCAACCGGTCCGCCCAGAACGAAAAAAGCTCCGTATCTTGCGATACGGAGCTTTTTCTTTATGCGTTACTCCGATTGCGATCTCTCGAAACCGGCGCCTTCCAGGCGGTTACTGCTGCACGACATTCGCTGCGGTGGGTTCGACCTTCTTCGGCTTCATCAGGCTGAAGTCGATCAGGGCGCGCTGCTCGCGTTCGTACGGGTTGCCGATCATCAGCGGACGCGGTTTGAAGCTGTCGCTGACCAGGCTCTTGCTGCGGTCCAGTTCATCGAAACTCAAACCGGCCATGTCTGCCCAAGTGTGGATCAGATGCGAGCTGCTGTACGGCCGGCTCAGGTCGGCGGCAAAGTTCCAGTCATGGTTCTCGCGCCATTTCGGCGATGCCCAGGCCATGAACGGGATGGTGTACATCGGTGCCGTCGGTTTGTTCTCGTTACGGCCGAGGGTGTTGTGGCCGACCGAGTCAAACACATCTTCACCGTGGTCGGAGAGGTACAGCAGGAAACCATTCGGATCGGACTTGGCGTAGTCCTTGATCAGGCTCGATACCACGAAATCGTTGTACAGCACGGCGTTGTCGTAGCTGTTGTAGGTCGGCACCTGATCGTCACGCACACCGGCCGGCACGCCGGTACGGTCCTGGAACTTGTCGAAGGTCGGCGGATAGCGGTACTGATAGCTCATGTGCGTGCCGAGCAGATGCACGACGATCAACTTGCGCTGCGCCGGGTCGCTCAGCGCCTTGTTGAACGGCTCAATTACGTCACCGTCGTACTGCGCGGCGTTCTGGTTGCGGTTGTTGTTCAGGTACACCTGCTCGTCGGCCTGTTCGGAGAAGGTCGTGAGCATGGTGTTGCGCTTGGTCATGGTCTGCTGGTTGGTGATCCAGAAGGTCTTGTAGCCGGCCTGTTTCATCATGCTGACCAGTGACGGCGTGGACAGGTATAAGTCCGGATTTTCTTCGTCGGCGAAGGTCAGCACCTGCTGCAACGCCTCAATGGTATACGGGCGCGGAGTGATGACGTTGTCGAACACCGCGAGCTGATCCTTGAGTTTGTCCAGTTCCGGCGTGGTCTTGCGGCCATAGCCATACAGGCTCATACGCTGGCGGTTGGTCGATTCGCCGATCACCAGCACCAGCGTCGACGGTTTATCCGCGTCGGCAGCCTTGAGGTTATGCAGCGGCGGGACCTTGCTTGCACTGTGCAGCATGTCCTGCATGCCGGCCAGAGTGTCGAGGTATCGGTGGTAAGCCACGGCCATTTGCCAAGGCACCGCCGGCTCGATGCGGTCTTCGAACTTCTCGAAGCCGCCGGCGAAACTGCCGGTGCGCTGGGTCTGCTTGATCAGCGGATAGCCGACCACGGCAATCAGGATTGCCAGCGCCGCAACGTAGGCGCGGCCACGGGGCATGTACACCGGGCGCAGGCGTGTCCAGAGAAAGTAGGCGAAAGCGGTATGCGCGAGGAACGCCGGGATCATCCACCAGGCAAAGTACTGGGTCATGTACTCGCCGGCTTCCGACACGTTCGACTCGAACATGATGAAGATGACGCTTTGCGAGAACTCCTGCTGATAGATGAAGAAGTAGCCCAGGCTGGCCATGGAACAGGCCCACAGGACGATACCGATCAGCGCAGCCAGCAGTTTGGTGCGTTTGGGAAACGCCAGCATCGGGGCGAGCCACAGCGCACTCATCACGAAGGCCTGACGGAAACCGCTGAAACCGGAGGTGCCGGTCAGTTGGATCAACAGTTGGGTGATGCCCGAGAAGTACCAGAAAAAAGCAAAGAGCCAGAGAACCCCGGCCCAGTCGAAACCTGTCGCAGTCGTTTTGCTGCGTTTGAACAATGCCATTCAGCACTCCAGCTCATCGTCACTAACCACCGCCGGAACACTACATCAAACCGACGAACGGAAGCCGCGCGCAAACGCACGGCCAGAATGGGCGCGAGTATCACGAACGCAATGTGAAAACTTCGTTAGTTGCTGATTGCTGGCGGGAGCGGATCATGACGGGAACGACAGGCGCCGTTCCCGAAGCTGGCGGGGCAGGTCAGGCGTGCGGTTGACGCTGGACAACCGGCAGAGGTTTGGGCTGAGCGCCCTGGGTCAGCGAGCGCAATTGCGCCAGCTCCTGCTTCAACTGGTCGCGCTCGTCCTTCAACTGGCGCAATTCATCGCGACGGATCGTGACATACAGGGTTTGTGGCGGCATTGCTGTGTGTACTGTGCCCATTGCTCACCTCGCAAATGGCGTGTCTCAACTGCAGATTGTCCCGGTGCCGGGCTACAGATCTGCTATCGGCGCCAATTTTGATTTCTTTTGCCCGTGAATGGAACTTTTTTATTTTTCATGGTCGGTGTGTCTTCGGCATGATTCGGGGCGTTATCAGTCTGGATCGGGCACAATGCCCGGAAACTTCGGCCCGACGCTCTGGACTAACCTCCATTAGTCGCGTTGGGCTATAACCAATGACACACATTTATTTGTAGTAAGGAGCATCAGCACATGCAACTCGGGATTATTGGACTGGGCCGCATGGGCGGCAATATTGCGCGGCGTCTGATGCTCAACGGTCACACCACCGTTGTTTACGACCGCAATACCGCCTTTGTCGACACCCTGGCCGCCGAGGGCGCCACGGGCGTTGCCGATCTGCCTGCGCTGGTCGCCGGCCTGGCCAAGCCACGTGCCGTGTGGGTCATGCTGCCGGCCGGTGCGCCGACCGAAGACACCATCAACACCCTGAGCGATTTGCTGGAAGCCGGCGACACCATCATCGATGGCGGCAACACCAACTATAAGGATGACATTCGCCGGGCCAAGACCCTCGCCGAAAAAGGTCTGCACTACATCGACGTTGGCACCTCCGGCGGCGTCTGGGGCCTGGAGCGCGGTTACTGCATGATGATCGGCGGTGATGCCGAGACCGTGAACCGTCTCGACCCGCTGTTCGCCGCTCTGGCGCCGGGCATGGGCGAGATTCCGCGCACCAAGGACCGCAAGTCCGAGGATCACCGCGCCGAGCACGGCTACATCCACGCCGGTCCCGCCGGTGCCGGGCACTTCGTGAAGATGATTCACAACGGCATCGAGTACGGCATGATGGCTGCCTTCGCCGAGGGCTTCGACATCCTCAAGACCAAATCCAGCGAGCGCCTGCCGGAAGATCAGCGTTTCGACCTGAACGTGGCCGACATCGCTGAAGTCTGGCGTCGTGGCAGCGTCGTATCCTCTTGGCTGCTCGACCTGACCGCCGACGCGCTGGCCAGCGATCCGAAGCTCGACGGATTTTCCGGTTCGGTGGCGGACAGCGGCGAAGGTCAATGGACCATCGAAGCGGCCATGGAGCAAGCGGTGCCGGTTCCGGTGCTGTCGAACTCGCTGTTCTCGCGCTACCGCTCGCGTGGCCAGGGCACCTTTGGCGACAAGATCCTCTCGGCCCAGCGCTTCGGCTTCGGCGGCCACGTGGAGACACCGAAGAAATGACCCAAACGATCCGCAGAAAATCCAAGGCAGAACCCGCACCACCGACCACGCTATTTTTGTTCGGTGCCCACGGCGACCTGGTCAAGCGCTTGCTGATGCCGGCGCTGTACAACCTCAGTCGCGACGGCTTGCTTGACGAGAATCTGCGGATCGTCGGCGTTGACCACAACGCCATTACCGATGAGGCCTTCGCGCAAAAACTCGAAGACTTCATCCGTACCGAAGTGGCGGCGAAGGTCGGCAAGGGCGATCAGATGCTTGATCCGGCCTTGTGGGCCAAGCTCGCCAAAGGTATCAGCTACGTCCAGGGCGATTTCCTGGATGACAGCACCTATTCCGCGCTGGCGGCAAAAATCGCCGACAGTGGCACGGGCAACGCGGTGTTCTACCTGGCCACCGCGCCACGTTTTTTCAGTGAAGTGGTACGCCGCCTCGGCGCCGCCAAACTGCTGGAAGAAACCCCCGAAGCGTTCAGAAGGGTGGTGATCGAGAAACCGTTCGGTTCCGACCTGCACACTGCCGAAGCCTTGAACGCCTGCCTGCTCAAGGTCATGTCCGAGAAACAGATCTATCGGATCGACCATTATCTGGGCAAGGAAACCGTGCAGAACATTCTGGTCAGCCGGTTCTCCAACAGCTTGTTCGAAGCGTTCTGGAACAACCATTACATCGACCACGTGCAAATCACCGCCGCGGAAACCGTCGGCGTTGAAACCCGTGGCAGTTTTTACGAACACACCGGTGCGCTGCGCGACATGGTGCCCAATCATCTGTTCCAGTTGTTGGCGATGGTTGCCATGGAGCCGCCGGCTGCGTTTGGCGCTGACGCCGTGCGCGGTGAAAAGGCCAAAGTGGTCGGCGCGATCCGCCCGTGGAGCGTCGAAGAGGCACGGGCCAATTCGGTACGCGGTCAATACAGCGCCGGCGAAGTCGATGGCAAAGCGTTGAATGGCTATCGCCAGGAAGCCAACGTGTCGCCTGACAGCAACACCGAAACCTACGTCGCGTTGAAAGTCATGATCGACAACTGGCGCTGGGTTGGCGTGCCGTTCTACCTGCGCACCGGCAAACGCATGAGCGTGCGCGACACCGAAATCGTCATCTGCTTCAAACCGGCGCCGTATGCGCAGTTCCGCGACACCGAAGTCGATGAACTGCAGCCGACGTATCTGCGTATCCAGATCCAGCCCAACGAAGGCATGTGGTTCGACCTGCTGGCCAAACGGCCGGGGCCGGCGTTGAACATGGCCAACATCGAGCTGGGGTTCGCGTACAAGGATTTCTTCGAAATGCAGCCATCCACCGGTTACGAAACGCTGATCTACGACTGCCTGACCGGCGACCAGACGCTGTTCCAGCGCGCCGACAACATCGAGAACGGCTGGCGCGCAGTGCAACCGTTCCTTGATGCCTGGCAGCAGGACGCGAGCGTCCAGACATACGCCGCCGGGGAAGACGGTCCACAAGCTGCCAACGATCTGCTGACTCGCGATGGTCGCGTCTGGCATGGCCTGGGATGAGGGAGTCGATCCGTTTTTTTATTGAGTGACATGGACGGCACGCTGTTGCTGCCCGATCACAGCCTGAGTCAGCGCACCATTGATGCAGTGCGTTCGCTGCGCGAGGCGGGTGTGTTGTTCAGCCTGGCCACCGGACGCCCACCCAAGGCCATGTTGCAGCAGATCGAAGCCTTGGGGGTCGACCTGCCGACCGCCGCGTTCAATGGCGGCACCATCGTCAATCCGGACGGCAGCGTGTTGGTGGCGCATTACCTGCCGGTGCCGACGGCGTTGATTGCTTTGGCGTTGTTCGCCGACCAGCCGGAAGTGGAAATCTGGGTGTTCAGCGGTGGCGACTGGCTGCTCAAGGATCCGCACGGGCCGATGGTGCCGCGCGAACAGCACGGCCTCGGTTATCCGCCGGTGGTGGTCGAGAGTTTCGAGCCGTATCTGGAGCGCATCGACAAGATCGTCGCGACCAGCAACAACACGGATTTGCTGATTGAACTTGAGGCGCGCCTGCTGCCCAAGGTCAACGGCATGGCTCAGGTCTCGCGTTCGCAACCGGTTTATCTGGACGTGACGGCGCTGGAGGCCAACAAGGGCACCGCGCTGTCGACGATTGCTGCGCATCTGGGCATCCCGCTGGAGCAGACGGCGGCGATTGGCGATGGCGGTAACGACCCGGCGATGTTCCATTGCGCGGGATTGTCGATAGCCATGGGGCAGGCGGAAGAGGCAGTGAAGCGTCAGGCTGATGTGGTGACTGCGCCAAACACCCAAGATGGCGTAGCCCTGGCGATCGAGAAGTACATCCTCAAGTAACATTTGTAGGAGCTGCCGCAGGCAGCGATCTTTTGATCTTGTTTTTTTATGCAGCAAGATCGACAGATCGCAGCCTTCGGCAGCTCCTGCATGAGGTTGTTGTCAGAGCCAGTAGCTGACAGCGTACCAGCCCAGCAAGCCCATCACCACGGTGTATGGCAATGCCATCCACACCATCCGCCCGTACGACAGGCGTACCAGCGGGGCAATCGCCGAGGTCAGCAGGAACAGGAACGCAGCCTGACCGTTTGGCGTCGCCACGCTCGGCAGGTTGGTGCCGGTGTTGATCGCGATGGCCAGCGTCTCGAAATGCTCGCGGCTCATGTGCCCGGACAGGAAAGCCTGTTTCACTTCGGTGATGTAGATCGTGGCGACGAACACGTTATCGCTGATCGCCGAGAGCAGACCGTTGGCAATGAACAGCATGCCCGGCTGTTGCTCCGCCGGCAGTGCCAGCACCCACTGGATCAGCGGCGCGAACAGTTGTTGATCGTGAATCACTGCCACCACGGCAAAAAACACCACCAGCAACGCGGTGAACGGCATGGCGTCCTTGAATGCGTTGCCCAGACGGTGTTCGTCGGTGATGCCGGTAAACGCGGTGATCAACACGATCACCATCAGGCCGATCAAGCCAACCTCGGCAACGTGAAACGCCAGGCAGCCAATCAGAATCAACGCAGCAGTGCCTTGCACCAGCAGCGCGGCACGCTGACGTGGAGTGCGTTCGGCGTCATCTTCGGCGGCGTAATTGGCCAGCACGGCGCGGACGTTGTCCGGCAGCAGGGTGCCATAGCCAAACCAGCGCAGTTTTTCCAGCAGTACGCAGGTCGCCAGCCCGGCCACCAGCACCGGCAACGAGACCGGCGCGACTTTCTGGAAAAATGCCGCGAAGTGCCAACCCATCTCATGGCCGATCAACAGGTTCTGCGGTTCGCCCACCAAGGTGCAGACGCCACCGAGTGCGGTGCCCACAGCGCCATGCATTAGCAGGCTGCGCAGAAACGCCCGAAACTGTTCCAGGTCGTCATGGTGCAGCACCGGCAAGTGTCGGTCGTCGCTGAACTCGCTTTCCTGACGCGGATCGTTGCCCGAGGCCACACGGTGGTAAACCGAATAGAAGCCGACGGCGGCGCTGATGATCACCGCCGTCACAGTCAGGGCATCGAGAAACGCCGACAGAAACGCCGAGAGGAAGCAGAACATCAGCGCCAGAATCGCCTTGGAGCGTACGCCCAGCAGCAGCCGCGAGAACAGAAACAGCAGCAGATCCTTCATGAAGTAAATGCCGGCGACCATGAACATCAGCAACAGGATCACCGGGAAGTTGTGCACCAACTCATCGTATAGCGCCTGCGGCGTGGTCATCTTCAGCAGCAGGGCTTCAATCAACAACAAGCCGCCGGGCATCAACGGATAGCACTTGAGGGCCATGGCCAGTGTGAAAATGAATTCGATCACCAGCAGCCAGCCAGCGGCGACCGGTCCGACGGTAAATAGCACCACGGCATTGAGGATCAGGAAGCGACGATGCTCGCCTTGTACCAGCGGGGCGAGTGCCCGAGGAAATTATGCGCGAAGGCCTGGGCCAGTGAACCGGACATCGGTTGCTCCTTGTATTAAGAAGCGCGCAAAGTGCCGCAAGTGACTGGCAAGTTCAAGTCTCGGGGGATTATTGATTCATATAGCGGGCAATCATGGCCCGGTAGTTGCCGTCCAGAGAATAGCCGCCGACCAGGATGTGTCCATCGGCCTGCACCGCCAGTGAGTTGGCGATATCCAGGCTGCGTCCCAGTCGCGTGCGCAACCAGCCGTGGCCGTTACCGAACTCGCGGTCGAGTTGGCCGTCGGGCAGGTAGCGCGCAACGATGAAATCGGCCTCGATACCGCCAATCGTCGCGCCCACCGCAATGATGCGGCCATCGGTCATGCACTGCGCCGCGCTCCACTGGCAGCCACTGGGGCCGATCTCCAGCAGATGCGGGTGGCCGGCATGGTTGCGCAACTCCGGGCGACCGTTGGGGTGCAGGCTCAGCGCCATGCAGCGGATCGGGTCGCGGCTGCTGCCAAAGCAATGCAGATGCTCCATCGAATGCAGCACCTGACTGACCATCGCGCTTTGTCCGTGGGCCTTGAAGGCGAGGAAACCGTCCACCGCAAAGCGCTCATCCAGACGTCCGTCGGGCAGATAACGTGCCACCAGACCTTCCTGAGGAAAGTCAATGGCGCCGGCAACGATGATGCGCCCATCCTCTTGCAGCAGCAGGCTGTTGAGCCAGGTGTTGAGCAGCAGGTGACGGATCATCACGAAACCACGGCCATTGAAGCCGGGATCGAGGGTGCCGTCTGGAGTCAGACGAATCAGCATGCCGGCATGGTCGGCCAATTCGAAGTGGTGATTGGCAATCAGCAGAATGTGCCCGTCGTCCTGCACCGCGAAGTCGCACGCTTCGGCCCCCGGCACTCCGGGCGGAAGCCAGCTATCCCGAGACCCGACGGACAGGTCGCCCGGCAGGCGCACGACTTGTCGACCATTGTCGCCAAACGATGGGTCAGGCAAGCCGTCAGCCGTGAATCGGGCGCAGGCGGGCAGGGTACGGTGAGCGTTCTCATAATGCAGGCCGGCCAGCAGAATGCGTCCGTCTGGCAACACTTGCACCTTGGCACCCATGGCTTCGAATCCGGGGGCGAATTCGCCGATCACGCTGCCTTGAGCGCCGAAGCCGAGATCGGCAGAACCGTCGGGAAGCATTCGCGCCAACCCGAAACGGCTGCCTGCGGCAGTGCCAATCTTGGCAGCCACCAACACCCGGCCTTGTGGATCGAGGGCCAGGCCTTGAGTCATGCTCGACACGTTGCCGGCGAAATACACTTGGGCAATGCCGGAGTGGGCAAAATCTCTGTCGAGTTGCCCGGCGTGAGTCTTTGACGGCGGGAGCGCAACGGCGTTCTCGGGTGACATGCATGCTTCTCCTTGCAAGTTGACCAGGCCCGGATCGGGTGGGTAACCGCATGAGCGAAACATTCAATCCCTGAATACGCCGAAGTACAACTGACATAACTAACAGGTGGAGGGTCGCACTGTGCCAGAACAGTGTCTTTTTGAACCAAATGAAAGCCTGCCAAGCAGTGTCGCCTGACGCTTTAAAGAAAGTTGTACAAACGTACTGGAGATAAACAGCAACAGATAAATAAAAAGAGCAGGGCGGACGACTGGATGTCGTCCGCATTACCTTCTGATCAGTGCGGCATCGACCACGATTGCAACAGGTAACCTTCTTCGCTCAGTTCGGCGCGTGCCTGCTGCAGCAGTTGTTCCAGCTGCGCCGGGTCGGAGTAAGCGCTGCTTGGAATCTGCTTGCGGCCGATATGCGAGTTGGTACGGTCGATGACGGTCAGGTTCAGTTCGCCGTTGCCGTCTTGTGGGGCCCAGGCCACGCACTGGAAAGGTTTAAATGCGTGGTTGGCAATCAAAAGAGCTTCGTTGATACGGAGCGGGGCGGTCATGGGGTCTTCTCTCTGTCGTGCCCAATCAAGTGATGTGCCGTCGGTTGGGCTTACCGTTCGGCTGGTTACTTGTACTGATGCACGCAACCCCGAAGCAGGTCACACACGAAACGGAGAAATTTCAACTTTATTGCTAATGCTCAGGATTTCGACAGTTTTTAAAAGCCTGGCGAAAGAGCGCAACTCGATAGCTAACTAATAACCCGGCTTCTTATAACTCTTTAGCTTGTACGCCTATAAGCAATCGATACAAGCCCCTGTCAATTTCTTGCTAATGTTACAGTCGGGTCTGCCAAATGACTGTTTTTACAATAATTTCCTCAAATTTGGCGCCAAGGAACAGTCATGATCGAAGCGCCAGCGTTACGACGTTTATTGGTAGTCGACCCCTGTGACGACTGTCACCGCCTGTTACCCGGATTGCGCGCGGTGGGCTGGGATGTCGACAGCTGTACCCTGGAAAATGCCGCCGATCGGCCATGCGACGTCGGCCTGCTCAGATTGCAACCCTTTCACCTCGAGCGCCCGGAAGCTGTCAAGGAACTGATCAGCCGCAGCGGCACCGAGTGGATCGCGGTGCTGAATCAGGAGGTCCTGCGGTTGCAGAACGTTGGCGACTTCGTCTGCGAATGGTTTTTCGATTTCCATACATTGCCGTTCGATGTCTCGCGGGTCCAGGTGACCCTTGGGCGCGCGTTCGGCATGGCGCGTTTGCGTGGACAAGGCACGATTCACGTCGATCAGCCGGAACACGAGTTGCTCGGCGACAGCAAGCCGATCCGCGAGCTGCGAAAACTGTTGAGCAAACTGGCGCCGACCGAGTCCCCGGTATTGATCCGCGGTGAAAGCGGTACCGGCAAAGAACTGGTCGCGCGCACGCTGCACCGCCAGTCCCAGCGCCACAGCAAGCCGTTTGTGGCGATCAATTGCGGGGCGATTCCCGAACACTTGATTCAGTCCGAACTGTTTGGCCACGAAAAAGGTGCCTTTACCGGTGCCCATCAGCGCAAGGTCGGGCGCATCGAAGCGGCCAACGGTGGCACGCTGTTTCTCGATGAAATCGGCGATTTGCCGCTGGAATTGCAGGCCAATCTGCTGCGTTTCCTGCAGGAGAAACACATTGAGCGTGTCGGTGGCAGCCAGCCGATTCCGGTGGATGTGCGCGTCCTCGCGGCCACCCACGTCGACCTGGAAGCCGCCATCGAGAAAAAACGCTTTCGCGAAGACCTGTATTACCGCCTCAATGTGCTGCAAGTGGTAACCGCGCCATTACGCGAGCGACACGGTGATCTGTCGATGCTGGCCAACCACTTTTCTCATTTCTACAGCCATGAAACCGGCCGCCGTCCACGCAGCTTCAGCGAGGATGCGTTGATCGCCATGGGCAAGCACGACTGGCCGGGTAATGTGCGCGAGCTGGCCAACCGCGTGCGACGGGGTCTGGTGCTGGCGGAGGGGCGGCAAATTGAAGCCCGGGATCTGGGGTTGATCAGTCAGCACTCAGTCTCCACGCCGATGGGCACGCTTGAAGACTACAAGACCCGGGCCGAACGCCAGGCCTTGTGCGATGTATTGAACCGGCACAGCGACAACCTCAGCGTCGCAGCGAAAGTGCTTGGGGTCTCCCGGCCAACGTTTTATCGCCTGCTGCACAAACATCAGATTCGCTAGAAACCAAAGATCAAAAGATCGCAGCCTGCGACGACTCCTACAGTTGTAATCCCCTGTAGGAGCTGCCCGCAGGCTGCGATCTTTCGCTTTAGAAGTAGTACGGGAATTTCAGGCTGAAGGAGAAGTCCGGGGCATCCGGGGTCATGCCGATCGACAGGTTGGGTACGATGGTGAGGTTATCCGTGGCGGCAATGGTCATGCCGACGTTGAAGTAACCCGCGTTGGCGTCACTGGACACCACCGATTGCCAATCCCCGCCATCGGGTTTGAGTTTGCTGCGGCGTTGCACCAGATCAGACATCGAAAACGACATACTCATCTTTTCGTTGAGTGCAAACGCGATACCGGCGCCGATCTGGAAGCTGTCGCCAATGCTGACCTTGCCTGGCGTTTTCTGATTGACGGTGGCACTGATGTCGTCAAACGACTCCTCCAGGTTGTGGGTGTAGGACAGGCTGCCGAACAACACCGCCGGGTCGAACGTCTTGACCAGCGAAACCCCGGGAGTGATCGACCAGACGCCGTTACCGGTGGGCAAGGTATCAGGCACGAACAGGTTGGAGTTGGCATCGGTCTGGCGCAATTTGATCCCGAACGGATCCTTGCCGGTTGGCGCCTTGACTCGCAGGGTGACCACGGCGTCCGGGGTGTTGACCGACTCGTCGAGGAACTTGTAGGCGATACCGAAGTTGACGTCGCCGATGGTTGGATCACGCGAAACATCCTGTTCCGTCGTGACGTTCGATGCACCACCGTTGCCGCCACCGGACTGGTAGGTCGACTCGCGGTAAACCACCGGTACGTTGACGTCGAACTGCCAGCGGTTGTCGAAGTTGTAGCGGCCGGTCAGGTCCAACGTCCAGGTGTCGGCCTTGATCCGGTCGAGGTTGATGTTGCCGAGAAAGATCGAGTCCAGTGCGAGGAAGCCGTTGAGGATCAGCTGCCGGGTGTCGTAACGCGAGTAGGTCACACCGGTTTCAAAGCTGAATTTGCCGCCGCCGAAGAAGCCGCTGGCCTCGTCGTAGAGGTTGGACACACTCTGTGCCGGTTGCGAATCGTCGGCCAGCGACTGGCCATAAGAAAGCCCCACTGCCCCCCGCTGCGCCCCCCGACGCTGCTGCCGCCCCAGTCCCGGGCGCGCCGGTGCTGGTAGCGACTCTTGGATTGCCTTTCATGTCAGACGGCGACTTGGCCAGCCGTTTGGGTTGTGGGGCTGCCGGTTGATCCTCGACCTGACGGACCCGTTGTTCGAGCACCGCCAGGGCCTTTTGTTGTACTTCGTATCGTTGCTTCAGCTCCAGAAGTTCCTGTTTCAGGGTCTCCACATCTGCGTCGGGTGCTGCTTGCAGCATCGCCGCAGGTAGAAGAGTACTCAAACATACAGCGGCACGCAGTGATACTGATCGATACATGAATAAGCCGTCCCTTTAAGCCCAATGATCGAGACTCAGCGTAGTTCAATATCCGATATTGCGTAGTGCCCTGAGTTGAGTCAGGTTGCAGTCCAGTGCGCCGGGGCTGATGCCGTTATTGTTAAGTACAACATTGAGTTGGGTCATGTTGTTGACCACGTTGGCGCTGCCCAGCAGGCGCGTGTTCTGCAGCAGGCCGCCCTGGGCGATTTGTTGCAGGGCGGTGCCCTGATTTCCCGAGGCCTGGATCGCCATTTGCACGCCACTGCTGCTGGCCGAAACGGCGACGTTGCCAGCGGCATTGCTGGCACCGATGGTTTGCCCGGCAATCAGGGCCTGACCTTGTGCGGGGGCCAGTGGAGGAGGGGTGTTGGCCTCTTTCACGTTGATCGCCACATTGTTGTTGGCGGTGTTGCCGTCGCCGGCGGCGCGTACGCTCTGGGTCACGCCCTGGGTGCTGTTGAGTGCCGCACCACCAATGACATTGCCAGTACCCGGCGTCGGGGTGCTGCCGTTGCCCTGTTCCTTGATGGTCGAGACATAAAATTCCGGTTTGATCGTGGCGGCCTGGATTTGCATCGACGTCGCAGCGCCGATCAGATCACCGCTGGCGTTGCGCCAGGTACTGCTCATGACAATGCCGAAGCTGATGATCCGCCCCGGCATGACGTAACGACCCCGAAGCTGTGACAGCTCCTGATCCTGGATTTCGATAGGTTTGAACCCTGCATTGGCGTAGCCTGACGCGCTCGCTGCCAGGCAGGCGGCGGCCAGCCAGTATGAGGTTTTCATCTGCTGCTCCCGGGACATCCAGCCCCATTCTTTATAATCGGCGATTAAAAGAAGTCGCTCTGTATGAACCCGAAGTCCATCAATTCAGCATCTTTGACAGGGTTGAAGTTATCCAGCTTGTTCTTGGCCGTCAGCGGAGTCGGTGGTGTGCGCAATGCATTGGTTTTGTCATAACCGGGGCCGACGATGGCGAAGACGATGCCGTTCCAACCTTTGACAAAGTCATCATGGGCGTAGCGTTTGTGGCCTAAGACGGGATCTCCGATGTAAACCCAATCCTTGTCCGAACGCTGCAGTACCACGAAATGCTTGTAGCCGCGAATTTCCAACAGTACCACCACCGGGATTGTGACTGCGTCGAGCTTCTCCGGTGGAATCTTGTAACCCCTGGCGCGCATGCCGATGCTTTCTACGTAGCGCTTCATGTCCAGCATGGAAAAACCCTGAGTGCGAACAAGGTCCTGGTCGGCATTGACCAGCATGCCTTTGATGATGTGCTCCTCATCGACGTCGAGCCAATAGGCCTGGCGTAATACCGTGGCCAGTGCGGCGGCGCCGCAGCTGAAATCGGTTTTCTGTTCGACAATGTCGGCAAACTTGCGCTCACGGATGCTTTGCACGTTTTTGTAGACGAGTACGCCGCCGGGCAGGGCAGCGACGGGCATCTGGGCAGCCTGGGTCAGGCCGGACAGGCAAAGCAGGGCGATAAAGGCAGTCTTACGCATGATCGATACGCCTTTGCGGACTGAGGAAAAGCCCCGTTTCCGGGGCTTTCGTTTCGATCGCGATTACATGCAGGCTTTGCAACCTGCAGCGATGGACAGCGAGTTGCTTTGTTGGTTGCCCACACCGGCAGCGTTGTTGAAGCCACCGTTACCCGACCAGTTGTTGCCTACGTTGGTCATGCTGGCGTTGTTGGTAACAGGGTTTTTCCAGCCGTCTGGGGTCAGCACTTGTTGAGTGGTCACACCTGCCAGGCCGAAGGCACCCACAGCCTGGAAGGTAGCTTTTTGATCTTTGCTACCGCCATTGCCGCCATGACCTCTGTCGTCATTGCCATAACCGCCACCGCTGTGACCGTGATCGTCATCTTTGATGGTGGCTGTGCCCACTGCGCCGAATACGCCGACGGCGGCGACGGTGCCAGTGAGGGTATCTTTCTTGTAGGTCTGAGTGCCGTTGTTGCCGACTTGCAGACCGGTAGTGCTTTGGTTGGCGGCGGCAGCGGCTTGCGCTACACGACCACCGGACACTGCGATTGCCAGGTTGTTTTTCTGTTGGTTGAAGTTGCCGGCAGCGTTGTTCACGCCGATGTTACCCGAGCCACTGTTGCCGACGTTGTTCATGCCGGCGTTGTTAGTGGTGGAGTAGTTGCCAACGGTGTTGTTGCTGTTGACTTGAGTGGCGCTGGAAGCGGACACCGCAGAGCCGAAGATGAAGCTCTCGTCGGCGGTTGCCAGTGCAGCGGCGTTGTCTTGCTGGTTGCCGTCACCGGCCACGTTGTTTGCGCCGACGTTACCGTTGGCGCCGTTCAGCGAGCCGCTGATGCCGGCGTTGTTTTGAGTGCCCTGGTTCAGGACGGTGTTGTCGGCGTTGTTCTGCACGTCGAGTACTGCAGCACCGGCACCTGCGCCGATTTGCAGCAGTTCTTCCAGGGTAGGGCCTTTTGGTGGAGGAGGGTTGTGACCGTGACCACCATTGTTACCATGATCATTACCGCCTGCTTGAGCCGCCATTGCCATTACTGCTGCAAGAGCGAAAACCAGTGGTTTGAGAGCCATTGTAGTTTTCATGGTGTTTCTCCATCGTGCTTATTAGTTGGTTAAGTGTTGGTACTTTCTAATTGCACTGCTTTTGTTGTTTGGGTCAGTCAGCGACCCGGATGCTCAGGGTGTTAGCCATACGGTTCCCCACCCCGGCACTCTGGTTCACCTGGATTACCCCTCGGCTGCCGGTGAAGGCCTGATCACTTGTCGTGACCTGGCGACTGCCGGGTGAGGTACCAGTTGCTCCTGAGCTCGGTAAAAGCGCCACGTTCTGTTGCGACAGGGCGCTGTCGTCAACGCTTTGCGGGGCAGCACTGATGCTGACGCGCGTCACGTTGGCCATCTGGTTGTTGGCCCCGGCCCCCTGGTTCACGCCCAGGATTCCGTTGCCATTGCTGAAAGAGGTGCCGCCAATGGTGGCGCTGGCGTTCATCGACGGGTTGGCCGGGGTATCCAGCTTTTGCCTGACGATGGTTGTGGCGCTGGCGTTGGTGCCGATGGCGATCGCTTTAGTATTGGTCTGTTGCATCTGGTCGCCAGCGGCCTGGTTGACGTTGAAGTTGCCGCGGTACTGCACACCGGTGTCCTGAATGTCGGCGTTGTTGACTGAACCGGGCTCGGCGGCCATGACGCTGGCGCAGCCGAAGAGAGCAAGCAGCAGCAGGGAACGATTCATCTCATTGACCTCCAGCCATGCGGGTCAGCGGGGCCAGACCGGTACTCAACGAGCGATTGATCGTGTTGGAGATCGCGCCGCCACCACCGCCACCATGGCCGGCACTCATGCCCGGCAGGCCGTTGGGGTTGGTGAGCACGTTCATGCCGGGCATGTCCGAATTCGGCGTGATCATGTTGCTGCGGATCGAAGCGCCACTGGCGACACTGGCGAACTCACCGTCACTGAGTTCGGTGCTGGTCATTGCTTGATGGATTCGATCGGAAGGGTTGGCATTGACCGTGGTTGGATACGGGTCTTTGCCACCGCTGCGTCCGATTGGAATGGGCTGGACATCGCGGTTGAGAACGATCACGCCATTGCCTTCGGCCTGAACGTTGAAACTGATGAATGTGCTGGCGGCTGATCCAATCAGCAGAAGGCAGGTCAGGCCTTTATTGATATTCCCCACGGCGGCAATTCCTTCTTCAGTGGGCTGGCTCTTGTCAGCGTTGGGAAGGAGAGAGCGAAAGCTGTGCCGCTTTTGAGTTGTTGTTGATTTTCAACGGGTTGGCGCTGGGCCGCACAGGGTTGATACAAAAGCTGTTTCAACGCTGAAACAGTCGTGCAGACGCCCACCGGTTCCATGGCGGCGCAAAGCTCTGGGACAAGGGTTTGCCGGGGACTGTTTCACTGGCGAAACAGATGTCCTGACAAAATGATGAAGGCCGTTGAATTGGCCGCTTTGCGCTCAGAGAGGTGTTTCAGGAATGGACACTTTCGCCCTGAACGGAGCTATTCAATGGATCAATCAGCCAATAACCGGGCGACGGCTTCAAAAGCCTGAACGCGGCGTTGATCCCAATCGCCCTGGATGATCTGCAACGGCTGCTTGTGCTGTTCCAGCCAGTCATGGGTGGCCTGAAAGAACGCCAGGCGTGCGCTCAGTTGTGGCTGGCAACGTTGGCCGTCATCCGTCCAGTCGATCTGCTCCGGGGACAGCAGCAGGTGCAGGTCGTAATGCCGCGCCAGCAGCTCGGGTTCCAGCCATGTCGGGCAGTCGCCAAACAGGGTCTGGCTCCACAGGATATTACTCAGTAAATGGGTGTCGAGAATCAGCAATCGCGGTTGCTGCGCCCGCGCGTGATCTTCCCATTGCAACTGTCCACGGGCGATGTCGGGAATGTCGTTCAGGCAGGTATCGCGAGGATTCTGCTCCATGAACCAGCGCACGTATTCGTCCGCCCGCAGGCCGCCGAAGCGCTCCTGAAGGCCTGCGGCCAGCCAGCTCTTGCCGGTGGATTCCGGGCCGGTGAGGACAACCACCTTCATCGCTGCAACGCCGGATCGGCGCGCCATTCCCGCCAGCCTTGCACCGCAATCAGGGTGAGCAGGGCATACAGCGCGGCGGTAAGGTACAAGCCCTTATATAGAAACAGACCGACGAAAATCACATCCAGCACGAACCACAGTGCCCAGCATTGCAGGCGTTTCTGTGCCATCCAGAGTTGTGCGACAAGGCTGAAAGCAGTCAGTGCGGCATCAAGCCACGGTTGTGCGGCGTCGGTCCAGTGCGCCATGGCCGCGCCCAGCAGCAGGCTACCGAATGCGCCCACACTCAGGCCGAGCAGAATAGCGCGCCGATCCAGACGTGTGACGTCGCGTCCGTCATGCATTGTCCCGGCGCGGGTCCATTGCCACCAGCCGTAGACTTGCAGCGCGGCGTAGATCACTTGCAGCAACATGTCCGAGTACAGCTTCACGTCATAGAAAATCCAGCTGTACAGCAACACCATGACCAGGCCGATCGGCCAGCACCATGGATTCTGTTTGACCGTCAGCCACACGGCAATCACACCGAGGGCGGCGGCAAACAGTTCAAGCCCGGACATGGGGGTTCCTTGGGAGAATTGAGGAGGGAGCGGATTGTACCCAAAAACCTGTGGGAGCGAGCCTGCTCGCGAACGCGGTATGTCACCAATGCAGATGTTGACTGACATTACG
>NZ_JABULD010000370.1:0-3309 GCF_014060985.1 Pseudomonas sp. MD195_PC81_125 | reverse complement strand
ATGGCATCAAGAATAACCGCAACACTACCGCCGCATCCCTATCTGGTAGCCGAGGTGGAGGGCAACGTCGTTGGATACGCTTACGCAAGCGAGCATCGAGCGAGAGAAGCCTATCGATGGTCGGCGGATGTCACCGTGTATGTTGATCCGGCTGTGCACCGAAAAGGGGTTGGTCGTGCGCTTTATCAGCAGCTTCTACCAGTCTAGAGAAACAGGGGATTCATGCAGCCTATGCCGGCATTGCCTTACCCAACGCAGGAAGTATAGGTATCCATGAAGCACTCGGGTTCACCCACATCGGCACCTACCCAGAGGTTGGGTTCAAGCACGGCCAATGGCATAGCGTGGATTATTGGCGTAAACCGATTTGTGCTGTGACGCCGCCAATAGAAATCATCCCGTTCAGTGAGATAAAGGGAGAGTTGAGAAACCAGGTGTGAGGCGACCTGGCTACTATTCGTCGCCATCGGTACCAGGCTGTTCGCTGAGAGCTATGCTTATGGATGATTCACGTTCGAGTCAGTTTACCGACCGGCTGGAGGGATGAATGAATTTGGCGGCGTTTACCTCGCTGCTTTCCGCAGGCGAAAACATAAACGGGTGCCCACTCCCCGATTTAGATGCAGTGACATTCGCAGGTCTGCATTTTCCTTCCCGTGCATATTGCCTTGTTGCTGATTGGGTAATCTTGGATCTCGAAGTTACAACACGTCAACGAATAGCCATCACCGATAGAGGGCTTATCCCTGCCTTGGTTTACGCATTGACGGTTATCCAAGATAGAAAAGGTCGTTTTGCGCCTGGTGATTGGGTCAGATCAACGTTGGGGGTTTCCTTCACTCACAACTGCTTGTTTGAGACGAAAAAATACGGTTTATGTGCTTATGGGAGCCGGCCGTAGGTTGCGCACAGATTTAGACATCGCACTGAGCTTGTGCTGAAGACCGCAGATTATGCTGCTCCCCTCCTGACCGCTTACTTCAGTTGTTGGTGTCACACTATGTTGGGAGCAGCCCGGCCCTGTATTTGAAGCGCAGCCCATCTGTGTCAATCTATGTTGCTGTTGTCTTTATCGCGAATCATCCTACAGACCCCGATTTACGCGATGGGTTGTGTCAAACTATGTTGTTGGTACCCAGACCCGCAAAAATCGCAGCCTCGGCTGCGATTTTTGTATCCGACTCGAGGGCATCCATGGACCGCTTCCAGGAAATGCAGATCTTCGCCACGGTGGCTCAGGAGCAGGGCTTCTCGGCAGCGGCGCGACGCCTCGGCTTGTCCGCCGCCAGTGTCACCCGCGCGGTTGCAGCGCTGGAGCAGCGCATCGGTACGCAGTTGCTGATTCGTACCACGCGCAGTGTGCATCTGAGCGAAGCGGGGCAGCGTTATCTGGAAGACTGTCGGAGAATTCTCGCCGAAGTGCAGGAAGCCGAGGATTCGGCGGCCGGCAGTCATGCCCAGCCCCGTGGGCAATTGACGGTGACCGCGCCGGTATTGTTCGGTGAGCTGTTTGTCACACCGCTGATGGCGACTTATCTGACGCAATACCCGGACGTTTCGATCAATGCGCTGTTGGTTGATCGGGTGGTGAGCATGGTCGAGGAGGGCATCGATGTCGCGGTGCGCATCGGTGAGTTGCCGGACAGCAATCAGCACGCGATCCGGGTTGGCGAAGTGCGACGGGTGATCTGTGCGTCGCCGGCCTATCTGGCCCGGTACGGCCGCCCCGAGCATCCACAGGCGCTGGCCGGCGCGCCGGTGGTGGCGACCTCGGCCATCGGCCAGTTGCGCAGTTGGCCGTTTGTGGACCAGGGCGAAGCGATCAGCGTGCGGCCTGAACCGAGGCTGGTGGTCACCGCCAACCAGGCGGCGATTACTGCGGCCTGTCTGGGCTTGGGGCTGACCCGGGTGTTGTCTTATCAGGTCGCCGGCAAGGTGGCCTGCGGCGAGCTGGAAATTGTCCTCGCCGACTTCGAACTGCCGCCGCTGCCGATCCATGTGGTGTATCAGGGCGGGCGCAAGGCGCCGGCGCGGGTGCGCAGCTTTGTCGACCATGCAGTGAAAGCCTTGCGAGAGCATCCGGCGCTGCAGAACGCAGCGTTATTTCATCCAGTGAAATAATCGATTGCGATTGCTGGTGATTCTGTTGCTTTGAGGATGGGGGGAAGATGGCCTCCATCGGCGCTGCCATCCCGAACGGCGCCACCTCCAGCGGAGTCGACCATGCAAGCGATCAAACTCTACAACTTCCCGCGTTCCGGCCACGCCCATCGGGTGGAGCTGATGTTGTCCCTGCTGCAACTGCCGACCGAACTGATTCTGGTCGATCTGGCCAAGGGTGAACACAAGCAGGCGCCGTATCTGGCGATCAACAGTTTCGGCCAGGTGCCGGCGATCGACGATGACGGCGTAGTGCTGGCCGACTCCAACGCGATTCTGGTGTACCTGGCGCTCAAGTATGGCAATGGTCGCTGGCTGCCGACCGATCCGCTGGGTGCGGCACGGGTGCAGCGCTGGTTGTCCGCCGCTGCCGGACCGATTGCTTTCGGACCTGCTGCTGCCCGATTGGTGACGGTGTTTGGCGCACAGTTGAATGCTGAAGAAGCGATTACCCGTGCGCACAACCTGCTCAAAGTGATGGACGTGGAACTGGGCAAGACCCCCTATCTTGCCGGCAGCGAGCCGACCATCGCCGACGTGTCCGCCTACAGTTATATCGCCCATGCGCCGGAAGGCAACGTGGCGCTGGACGACTACGCCAACGTGCGTGCCTGGCTGGCGCGGGTTGAAGCCTTGCCCGGTTTTGTCGGCATGCCGCGCACGGTCGCTGGTCTGCAAAAGACTGCCTGAGGTTCAGCCCTGATCTGATCGAGTTATCCACAATGCGCCGGCGGCGCGGGGAGAGGCGTGATGGAACGTTCACCGTGGCACGCTGGCGAGCAACAACTGCAGGCCCATGTCGGCGTTGCCGAGCGCATGGAGGCCTTTGGCCGAAAAGTGATTCGCGACTGGATGCCCGATCAACACCGCGCCTTTTATGAGCAATTACCGTTCATGTTGTACGGCGCGGTCGATACCGACGGGCGTCCATGGGCCAGTGTGCTCGAAGGCGCGCCAGGGTTTGCTCATTCGCCTGATCCCGGGCACCTGCATTTCGCCAGCCAACCCGCTGCTGATGATCCAGCGCAATTGCGCAATGACGAACCGATCGGGTTGCTCGGCATTGAATTGCATACCCGCCGCCGCAATCGCCTCAACGGTCATGTCGCCAATCTCACCGAGCAGGGTTTCGAGGTGAGCGTGGATCAG
>NZ_JABULD010000506.1:0-7746 GCF_014060985.1 Pseudomonas sp. MD195_PC81_125 | reverse complement strand
TGCTCTTGGAAATGCCCTCGGCATCCACTACCGGGCCGACGATGTTGTTCAACGCGGCATAGAAATCAGCCGGATCCTGCTTGTATTTCGCTTTGTTGGCCGACAGGTCGGCCAGCATCCGGTTCGTGGTGTCCTGAACCAGATCGTGCGCCGATTGCCCGGGCGCAGCGTTAGCCAGCAGTGGCAGTGTCGCGAGCAACACCAACAGGCCACGTCGCAAGGTAGAGATCATTCAAAAGCTCCTCATTTGGCGTCTTTGCTAACGGTATTGAGCAGGAATTTACCGATCAGGTCTTCCAGTACCAGAGACGACTGCGTGTCGTGGATGGTTCCACCATCCTTCAGACGAGTGTCCTCCCCACCCACGCTGATGCCGATGTACTTCTCGCCCAACAGGCCAGCGGTCAGGATAGACGCTGTGGAGTCGGTCGGCAGGTTGTCGACCTTTTTATCCACTTGCAGGGTGACCCGACCGGTGAAGCTGTCGCGATCCAGATCGATGGCCGTGACCTTGCCGATGGTTACACCGGCCATGGTCACTTTGGCTCTGACCGTCAAACCGGCGATATTGTCGAAGTAGGCATACAGCTTATAGGTGTCGGTGGTCGAGGTCGGAGACAGGCCACTGACCCGCAGCGCCAGCAGCAACAAGGCCAGGATCCCTGCCAGCAGGAACAGGCCGACACCGATTTCCAGGGTGCGGTTTTGCATCAGAAATCTCCAAACATCAAAGCGGTCAGAATAAAGTCCAGGCCGAGCACTGCCAGCGAGGCAAACACCACGGTCTTGGTGGTGGCACGACTGATCCCCTCGGAAGTGGGCTCACAGTCATAGCCTTGGAATACGGCAATCCAGGTCACTACAAAGGCAAAAACAATACTTTTGATCACGCCGTTGAGCACGTCACTGGTGAAATTCACGCTGTTCTGCATGTTCGCCCAATAAGAGCCTTCATACACACCCAGCCAGTCGACAGCCACCCACGAACCACCCCAGATGCCTACCACGCTGAAAATCATCGCCAGCACCGGCAGGGAAATGAAACCGGCCCACAGGCGCGGAGCAATGATGTACTTGAGCGGGTCGACGCCGATCATTTCCAGGCTGGAAAGCTGTTCGGTGGACTTCATGTTGCCGATTTCGGCCGTCAGCGCCGAACCGGCACGCCCGGCAAACAGCAACGCCGTCACCACCGGACCCAACTCTCGCAACAAAGTCAGGGCAACCATCTGTCCCACTGCCTGCTCCGAACCGTAGCTCGACAGAATACTGAAGCCCTGCAGCGCCAGCACCATGCCGATGAAAATCCCCGAGACGACGATGATCACCAGCGACATCACGCCAACCGAATGCAGTTGCTTGACCAGCAGACCAAAACCGCCGCTGATGCCGCCACGACCGAGCAGGGCGTGAAACAGGAACAGGGTCGCGCGGCCAAACACCGCCACGGCGTCGATCGCCGTCTCGCCGAAGCGGCGGACGCGTTCTATCAATGAAATTCTGCGCATCAGCGCTTCCCCAGAAGATCTGCGCGGTAATCCGTCGCTGGAAAATGGTACGGCACCGGGCCATCGGGGTTGCCGGTCATGAACTGGCGAATACGCGGTTCATCCGAGTTCATCAATTCGTCCGGCGTGCCCTGTCCCAGCACCTGACCATCACCCACGACATAGATGTAGTCAGCGATGCTCGCGGTTTCGGCCAGGTCGTGGGAAACCACAATGCTGGTAATGCCCAGCGCATCGTTGAGCAGACGGATCAGACGCACCAGCACGCCCATGGCGATCGGATCCTGACCAACGAAAGGCTCGTCATACATGAGAATCTGCGGATCGAGCGCGATCGCCCGCGCCAGCGCCACGCGACGTTTCATGCCGCCCGACAGCTCGTCCGGCATCAACTCGATCGCGCCGCGCAGTCCAACCGCCTGCAATTTGAGCAGGACGATGTCGCGGATCATCTCGTCCGGTAATTGGGTATGAACCGCAGGGGGAAAGCGACGTTCTCGAAGACATCGAGATCGGTAAACAGCGCGCCACTTTGAAACAGCACGCCCATGTGCTTTCGCGCATCGAACAGATCACTGCGCGACAGCGACGGCAGGTTCTGACCGTTGACCCAGACTTCCCCGCTGGAGGGACGTAATTGCGCGCCCATCAATCGCAGCAGCGTGGTCTTGCCACACCCGGAAGGCCCCATGATGCCGGTAACCTTGCCGCGCGGGATGCGAATATCGACGTTATTGAAAATGCTGCGCGCACCGCGCTTGAAGGAGACTCCCTTCAGCTCGACCGCGTAGGCGTTATCGGCACTCATCTAAACTCCTTGCGATGCAGCCTCTCACTCGGACGCCTGGCTTTCCGCAGAAAGCACATACCTCCCGGGCAGGCCGAACTGGCGGCGAACTATATCACTGCAAACGCCAAGCGCCCAAGGCCCATGCCCTTCCGCGTTCAACGATATGACAGGCCCGACGGCACTTTTTCGGGGTTTTGGTTGCCAGGAATGACAAAGCTCGACGAACTTGCGTGAGGCTTTTCAACATAACCGCTATAATCGCCGCCTTTTCATCGGGCTATACGATTTCTGACATGAGCCAATCCAGCGACCTGATTCAATCGGCACAACGCACCATCCGCCTCGAAGTGGAAGCCGTACAAGGCTTGTTGCCCCATATCGACGCCGATTTCGTACGCGCTTGCGAGATGATTCTGGCCAGCAAGGGCCGTGTGGTCGTGGTCGGCATGGGCAAATCCGGGCACGTCGGCAACAAGATTGCCGCGACCCTGGCCAGCACCGGCACCCCGGCATTTTTTGTTCATCCAGCCGAAGCCAGCCACGGCGACATGGGCATGATCACCCGCGATGACGTGATCCTTGCCCTCTCCAACTCCGGCTCGACCAACGAAATCGTCACCCTGCTGCCGTTGATCAAGCGCCTGGGCATCCAGTTGATCAGCCTGACCGGCAATCCACAGTCACCGCTGGCCAAGGCCGCCGAAGTCAATCTCAACGTTCACGTCGAGCACGAAGCCTGCCCGCTGAACCTGGCACCGACTTCCTCGACCACCGCTGCGCTGGTCATGGGCGATGCCCTGGCCGTGGCGCTGCTGGAAGCCCGGGGTTTTACCGCCGAAGATTTTGCTTTCTCCCACCCGGGCGGCGCCCTGGGTCGACGCCTGTTGCTGAAAGTGGAAAACGTCATGCACGCCGGCCAGGAGTTGCCGCAAGTGCAACGCGGCACCCTGCTCAAGGACGCGCTCATGGAAATGACCCGCAAGGGCCTGGGCATGACCGCGATCGTTGAAGCCGATGGCAAACTCGCCGGGATCTTCACCGACGGCGACTTGCGCCGCACCCTGGATCGCAGCATCGACATCCGCAGCGCCACCATCGACCAGGTCATGACCGCACACGGCAAGACCGCACGGCCGGAGATGCTCGCCGCCGAAGCGCTGAAAATCATGGAAGACCACCGAATCAACGCACTGGTGGTCGTGGACGAAGAAGATCGCCCGATCGGCGCCTTCAACCTCTCCGATCTGCTGCGTGCAGGAGTGATGTAATGACAACCGATCTGCTGCAACGCGGCAAAGCGATCAAACTGGCGGTGTTCGACGTCGATGGCGTCCTCACCGACGGGCGCCTGTACTTCCTCGAAGACGGCAGCGAATTCAAGACCTTCAACACCCTCGACGGCCAGGGCATCAAGATGCTGATGAATGCCGGCGTAGAAACCGCCATCATCAGCGGCCGCAAGACGCCGGTGGTCGAGCGCCGGGCGAAGAACCTCGGCATCCCGCACCTGTTTCAGGGTCGCGAAGACAAATTGGTGGTTCTGGACGGCCTATTGGCGCAACTGGGCCTAAGCTATGAACAGGTCGCCTACCTCGGTGACGACCTGCCTGACCTGCCGGTGATCCGCCGCGTAGGCTTGGGCATGGCCGTGGCCAATGCTGCCGACTTCGTGCGCGAACACGCCCATGGCGTGACCCGGGCCCGCGGTGGCGAAGGTGCCGCCCGAGAGTTCTGCGAATTGATCCTGCGCGCCCAGGGCCGCCTCGATGCGGCCAACGCCGCGTACCTGTGAGCCAAACCATGTTTAGCAAAAAATTTCGCAACTTCCTGTTGTTCGGCTGTATCGCTGCCCTGTTTGCAGCGGTCGGCTACTGGAACATCAGCCCTGAACGGTTCCTCGACAAACCTGTGACCAAGGTCGAAGACACCGCCATCGACTGGTACGCCACGAACACGCATACCCTGCAATACCTTCCGGACGGCAAGGTGCAGTACGAAATGACGTCGGACAAGGCCGAGCATCTGAAAGCGACGGACGTGACACTGGTCACCAAACCCGACCTCAACATGTTCCGCGGCACAGACTTTCCATGGCACGTGACCAGCGAGCGTGGCGAAGTAAACCCGGACGGAACCCAGGTAGAACTGATCGACTCGGTACGCATCAAGCGCACCGATGAAAAGAACCGCGACACCCTGATCACCAGCACCCGCATGACGGTGTTCCCTCAGCAGCAATATGCGCAGACCAAGCAACCCGTTAGAATCGACGGCGCTGGCGGTGTATCGACTGGCGTGGGAATGAAGGCGTATTTGAAGGAAAGCAGGATACACCTGCAATCGAACGTAAGAGGACAGTATGAGGCTCGTTAAAACCCTCCCTATTTTGCTCAGTCTGGGCGCAGCACTGGGAAGCGTGAGCGCCTGGGCTCTGCCGAACGATCAGCAGCAACCTATCCGCATTCAGGCCGACGACGCCCAACTGGACGACAAGAATGGCATCGCCACCTATAAAGGTGACGTGATCATCACCCAGGGTTCGATGATCGTTAAGGGCAATACGGTGACCATCACCCGTACCCCGACCGGCGACATCGACGTGGTGACCTCGGTGGGTAACCTTGCCTACTTCGAGCAGTTGCAAACCCAGGGTGACACCAAGCCTGTACAGGGCTGGGGCGTGACGATCCAGTATCACGCCGCGCAAAACCGCGTCGTGCTGATCGACAAGGCCAAGGTTGTCGACAAGGACAACAACACCACCCAGGGCGAGAAAATCGTCTATGACACGGTGAGAAAACTGGCCAGCGCCGGTCGCGCTACCGGCAACAAGGTCACCGAGACGCGTCCGCGCATCGACATGGTGATCCAGCCGAAGAAGAAAACCGACGAGAAAACCCAGTAATGGCAACTCTGAAAGCTCAGCACCTGGCCAAGGCCTATAAAAGCCGCCAGGTCGTGCGTGACGTCAGTCTGTCGATCGACAGCGGCCAGATCGTCGGCCTGCTCGGCCCGAACGGTGCCGGCAAGACCACCTGCTTCTACATGATCGTCGGCCTGGTGCAGGCCGATCAGGGCCGCGTACTGATCGACGATCTGGACGTCAGCCACCAGCCGATGCACGGTCGCGCCAAGGCCGGTATCGGCTATCTGCCGCAAGAAGCGTCGATCTTCCGCAAACTGTCGGTGGCCGACAACATCATGGCGATCCTCGAGACCCGTCAGGAGCTCGACAAGGCCGGTCGTCGCAAGGAGCTGGAAAGCCTGCTGCAGGAGTTCCATATCAGCCACATCCGCGACAACCTCGGCATGAGCCTGTCCGGTGGTGAACGCCGTCGGGTGGAAATCGCCCGCGCCCTGGCGACCGCCCCGAAATTCATCCTGCTCGACGAACCGTTCGCCGGTGTCGACCCGATCTCGGTCGGCGACATCAAGCAGATCATCCATCACCTCAAGGCCAAGGGCATCGGTGTACTGATCACCGACCATAACGTGCGTGAGACGCTGGATATCTGCGAGACCGCCTACATCGTCAACGACGGTCAACTGATCGCTGAAGGCGATGCGGCAACCATCCTTGCCAACGACCTGGTGAAGGAAGTGTACCTGGGCCACGAGTTCCGCCTCTAAAGCGCGAGCGCATTCGGCCAGCCGTCCGGGTGCTGTAACGTTGAAGCGCTTTTTTTATACGCTTTATTGTTACAGCGCTCTAGGCAAACACGACAGTTTCAGGCATATAATTTGCTTAAGTTTGGCGCTTCGGCGCCCTGTAGTGGATGGCGCATGCGCGCCGGCGAATAAGGTGTTAAGCCCCTGCCATGAAACCATCGCTAGTCTTGAGAATGGGCCAGCAGCTGACGATGACACCGCAGCTGCAACAGGCCATCCGCCTGCTCCAATTGTCGACCCTGGATCTGCAACAGGAAATCCAGGAGGCCCTGGAATCCAATCCGATGCTCGAGCGCCAGGAAGAAGGCGACGACTTCGACAACTCCGATCCATTGGCCGACAACGCCGAACAAAAACCCAACACCGAGATTCAGGAACCCTCCTATCAGGAAACCGCCCCGACGGTGGACAACCTGGAGGAAGGCGAATGGAACGAGCGCATTCCTAACGAATTGCCCGTCGATACCGCCTGGGAAGACGTCTACCAGACCAGCGCCAGCAGCCTGCCCAGCAGCGATGACGACGAGTGGGATTTCACCACTCGCACCTCCGCCGGGGAAAGCCTGCAAAGCCATCTGCTGTGGCAACTGAACCTGGCGCCAATGTCCGACACCGACCGCCTGATCGCCGTGACCCTGATCGACTGCATCAACAATCAGGGTTATCTCGACGAAACCCTCGAAGAAATTCTCGACGCCTTTGATCCGGAACTCGACATCGAGCTGGACGAGATCGAAGCCGTCCTGCACCGCATCCAGCAATTCGAACCCGCCGGCATCGGCGCGCGCAACCTCGGTGAATGCCTGTTGCTGCAACTGCGTCAGCTCCCGGCCAAGACTCCTTGGCTGAACGAAGCCAAGCGTCTGGTCAGCGATTACATCGATCTGCTTGGCAGTCGCGACTACAGCCAGCTGATGCGACGCATGAAGCTCAAGGAAGACGAGCTGCGTCAGGTCATCGAACTGGTGCAGAGCCTCAATCCGCGCCCGGGTTCACAGATCGAATCCACCGAAGCCGAGTACGTGGTGCCTGACGTGATTGTGCGCAAGGACAACGAACGCTGGCTGGTCGAGCTGAATCAGGAGTCGGTGCCTCGTCTGCGGGTCAATGCGCAGTACGCCGGGTTCGTGCGGCGCGCCGACACCAGCGCCGACAACACCTTCATGCGCAATCAGCTGCAGGAAGCGCGCTGGTTCATCAAGAGCCTGCAAAGCCGCAATGAAACCCTGATGAAGGTGGCCACCCAGATCGTCGAGCACCAACGTGGCTTCCTGGAATACGGCGACGAAGCCATGAAACCGTTGGTCCTGCATGACATCGCCGAGGCGGTCGGCATGCACGAATCGACGATTTCCCGGGTCACCACGCAGAAATTCATGCATACCCCTCGGGGCATTTATGAACTGAAATACTTTTTCTCCAGCCACGTCAGCACCTCCGAAGGCGGTGAATGCTCATCCACGGCGATCCGCGCGATCATCAAAAAACTGGTCGCGGCGGAAAATCAGAAAAAGCCATTGAGTGACAGCAAGATCGCTGGTTTACTGGAGGCACAAGGCATTCAGGTGGCTCGCCGCACCGTCGCCAAGTACCGTGAATCCCTCGGGATCGCGCCTTCGAGCGAACGCAAGCGGTTGATGTAAGCCACGTTACAGCGTTCCAGTGGCAGGCTATCCGGCCTGCCGCTTTATGCACTGGCAACGAAGGAGAAGCTGTATGCAAGTCAACATCAGTGGACACCAACTGGAAGTGACCGAACCTCTGCGCACCTACATCAAC
>NZ_JABULD010000209.1:0-15815 GCF_014060985.1 Pseudomonas sp. MD195_PC81_125 | reverse complement strand
CGAAAGCAATCACACCGTCACTACATCTGTGACTGATACAGCGCATTCGCGAGCAGGCTCGCTCCCACATTGGGATCTGTATTTCCTGTGATAACCGGTTGCGCAAAGAAAAGCCCCGGTGCATCAGCCCGGGGCGTTTTTATTGACGGTTACTTTTCGCTGACCTGCGGAGTGTCTTCTTTCACAGGCTTCCAGCTCAGCAACTGCTGTTTGAAGCCATAACTGGCGGTCTGGTAATAGGTGATCGCGCGGGTAATCAGCGGGTCGTCGCTGCTGACCCGCGACTCGCGGCTTTCGGTCAACGCATCGTCATGCCGGCGCAAGCCCTGGCGTGGGCTGAGGATCGCCAGATCCTTGCCATCGAACAGGCCCAGATGCTGGTAGTTGCCGACCACCACGCGCGGTGGCAGCGGGTTGTCCTGCAACAGGTTGCGGCCGAAGAACGTCGAGGTGTAATCCAGGTTCAGCAGGCCCAGCAGCGTCGGGGCCAGATCGATCTGGCTGGCCAGTTGCGCGCTTTCGCGAGCCTCGATCATTTTCGGCGCATAGATGAACAGCGGGATCTGATAGTTGGTGATCGGCAAGTCTTCTTTACCGGCACTGCCTGCAGTGTGGTCAGCGACGAAAATGAAGATCGTATTGTCGAACCACGGTTTCTGCCGCGCCTGCTCGAGGAACTGGCCAATCGCATAGTCGGTGTACTTCACCGCGCCATCGCGGCCGTTACCGGACTTGATGTCGATGCGGTTGTCCGGGTAGGTGTAAGGGCGGTGATTGGAGGTGGTCATCAATTGCAGCAGAAACGGCTGTTGCCTGGCGTAATCGGCGTCCGCCAGCTTCAGGGTCTGGCGATACAGATCCTCGTCAGCCATACCCCAGGCGTTTTTGAAGTGGATTTCGGCTTCATCGACGCTGCTCTGATCGACGACGCGATAGCCGTTGCCGCTGAAGAACGCGTTCATGTTGTCGAAGTAACCGCGTCCGCCGTAGACGAACACGCTGTCGTAACCTACGGCGCTGAGCTGTTGGCCAAGGCTGGCGAAACCGCTCTCACGGCCGATGCGCTTGACGATCGAGCGGCCCGGCGTTGGCGGGATGGCCAGGGTGATGGCTTCCAGACCGCGGTCGGTACGGGTGCCGGTGGCGTAGAAGTTATTGAAGTACAGGCTCTGCTTGCGCAAGGCGTCGAGGTTCGGCGTCAGGTTGCGACCGTCGCCGTTGCTGCCCAGGTACTTGGCGCTCAGGCTTTCAATGGTCACCAGCACGATGTTCGGCTTGCGCGGGGTGCCCGGGTTGTCGATCACCCGGCGAATGTCCTGTGGATCTTTGCCAATGAAGCGCGCGTCGCTCTCACTCAGCTCGGAACGGATCTGGCTGGCGACTTTTTCCGCCGGCAGGCTTTTGTAGAACTGGGTGTAGTCCAGTTCATTGTTACGGAACGCGGCGAAGAACTGATACGGACCGTTGCTGGCCAGTTCGTTCTGGTAGGCGTTGCCGCCTTGGGCACGAGGGGCGTCCTGGCTGAGCAGTTGCAGGCTCAGGCCCGCGACGATCAACAGGCCCAAGGCACTGAGCAGACGTCCGCGCAGCGGTGGCAGCGGGGCATTCATGGCGGCATTGAACGGCTTGCGCAAAGCGAAACTGATGACCACGGCCAATACGGCGAGAAGGCTCAGCAGTTTGCCGATCGGGTAGGATTCGAGGACGTTGTTCAGCACTTCGTCGGAGTACACCAGGTAATCGACGGCGATGAAGTTGAAGCGCACGCCGAACTCGTCCCAGAACAGCCATTCGGCCACCGCCACGAACAACATGGCGAACAGGCTGATCGTCAGCAGGGCGCGCAGGAATCCGCGATGTCCGCGACGACGCCACAGGCCCGGCGGGCAGAGCAGCAGGTACAGGCCCATTGGCAGTGCCGCGTAGGCAAGGAACCCCAGGTCATACAGCGCACCGATGCCGAACACGGAAAGGGCGAGGCCACCGGCCTCATCCAGGTGAGTCAGCAGCAGGACTGCTCGCGTCAGGAGAAAAATGACCAGCCAGGCGCCGGTGATCAGCAGCAGAAAGCGCACGGGCGCGGTCTTGAAAGAGTCCATTGTCTCGTTTTCCTTATATCAATGGCGCGCGAGTGTCGCGGCGTCACTGTAATCAGGTTGTGAATCGATAGTGAAAACTTTGTTAATTATTTAATTTGTCCGGGCAAATGGACTTGCGCGTATGCCGGCCCTAGCCCTGAATCGGCGGAGGCCTTAAGCTGCGCGGGCCAAGACGGCCGTTACTGTGTACGGAGGAAATGCCAATGCGAATTCTATTGGTCGAAGACAACCGCGATATCCTGGCCAATCTGGCCGATTACCTGGGGCTCAAAGGCTATACCGTCGATTGTGCCCAGGATGGTTTGTCAGGCTTGCATCTGGCGGCCACCGAGCATTACGACCTGATTGTGCTCGACATCATGTTGCCCGGGATCGATGGCTACACCCTGTGCAAGCGCCTGCGTGAAGACGCGCGGCGCGACACACCGGTGATCATGCTCACCGCCCGCGATCAACTGGACGATCGTCTGCAGGGCTTCAAGTCCGGGGCCGACGATTACCTGGTCAAGCCGTTTGCCCTGTCCGAACTGGCGGCGCGCGTCGAGGCCGTCATGCGCCGGACCCAGGGTGGCGGACGCCGTGCGTTGCAGGTCGGTGACTTGAGCTACGACCTCGACACCCTGGAAGTGACCCGCGAGGGCAAGCTGCTCAAGCTCAACCCGGTCGGCCTCAAACTGCTGGCGGTGTTGATGCAGAAGAGTCCGCATGTCCTGCGCCGGGAAATTCTCGAAGAAGCGCTGTGGGGCGATGACTGCCCGGACAGCGACAGCCTGCGCAGCCATGTCCACCAATTGCGTCAGGTGATCGACAAGCCCTTCGCCAAGCCGTTGCTGCAAACCGTGCACGGCGTGGGTTACCGCCTGGCCGAGGGGCGTGATGGAGTTTAAGCAAAGCCTTTCCCAGCGGATCATCATCGCCTTTGCGCTGATGAGTGCGCTGGTGGCCGGGGCCTTCGCCATGGGTATTGTGGCGACCGTGCACCTGGTGGAGGAAAAACTGATTTCGGCGGGGCTGGGCGGCGACCTGCAACGTCTGTTGCTGATGGACAACGTCTCGGACTGGAGCCATCGCCCGGAACCGGATCAGTTGTTCTATTTCAGCGGTGGGCCAGGCGATTTCGAGCTGCCCAAGGATCTGCGTCACCTTGATGCGGGCTTCCACGAAGTGTTCCGCGAGCAGTTGTCTTATCACGCGATGGTCGAGATCGTCGACGGCCGTCGTTATGTCCTGCTGCAGGATCAAAGCGATTTCGAAGAACGTGAACGCGTGCTGTTTGCCGTGGTGCTGGTGGGTTTTGTACTCAGTCTGGCGCTGGCGGTGTTTCTCGGCTGGGTGTTGGCGCGCAAGGTCATGGCGCCAGTGGTGCGCCTGGCGCGGCAAGTGCGCCACCGCGATCAATTGCTGGGGCTGGCGCCGCCCCTGGCGCCGGACTATGCGGCTGACGAAGTCGGCGAACTGGCGGTGGCGTTCGATGCCACGCTCGGGCGTCTGCGACAGGCACTGACCCGCGAGCGGCTGTTCACCAGCGATGTCAGCCATGAACTGCGTACGCCGTTGATGGTGCTGGCCAGTTCCTGCGAGCTGCTTCTGGAAAACCCCGGGCTGGATCAGCGCGGTCGGGCCCAGGTCGAGCGAATTGCCCGAGCCAGCGAGGAAATGCGCGAACTGGTGCAGACCTTCCTGATGCTCGCCCGCGCACAGCGTGAAGACGCCGGTTCCGCGCCGCAGCAGAACCTCGCCCAGGTGGCCGACGGACTGCTGGGTATCTGGCGTGAACCGATCGAGTCGAAAGGGCTGCGACTGATGTACGAGTCGGGCAACCCGCCGGACACTTGCTTCAATGCCACCCTGCTCAGCGCGGTCATGGGTAATCTGCTGCGCAATGCCTGTCACTACACCGAACACGGATTCATTCGCCTGACACTCAACGACAACGGTTTTGTCGTCGAAGACTCGGGTGTGGGCATTCCCGAGGAAAAACGCGAAGCCATGTTCCAGCCCTTCGTGCGTGGCAATGAAAAGCGCGGTGAAGGCTTGGGGCTGGGCTTGTCACTGGTGCAGCGAATCTGTGAAAACCAGGGCTGGGAGGTGACGTTGAGCACCATGGAGCCTAATGGTTGCCGCTTCGAGGTCACGCTGGGCAAGCGCTGAAGATCGTTGATGGCCCCGCGCTATTGCTTTTCGCGTGTAAAACCCTGTAATAATTTGCCGGTTTACCTGACGTAATTTTCACATAGGGACGACCTGACGCTGACATGCCACTACCTATGGTAAGGGTATCAGTCATTCAGGAGCCCCCATGATGAGCAGACCGATCAAGCTCGATTTTTCCGAAAAGTATGATGACCAGCATGCACAAAAATATTTGCGCAAGCATCAGGACGGTCTAGGTCGTCGGTTGTCTCACTGGCGGGACGAGCAGTTGGCCCGCAAGGCGTTGACGCTGGCCGGCGAGCCGGGGCTGGTTCTGGATCTGCCGTGCGGTGCAGGGCGTTTCTGGCCGTTGCTGGCGGAAAAGCCCAACCGGGTGATCATTGGTGCGGACAATTCCGAGTCGATGATCAAGACCGCGATGCAATCGCAACCGGCTGACGTCGTGAAACGGGTACAACCTTTGCACACCTCAGCGTTCGACATTGCTTTGCCTGATAACGCCGTCGACAGCATTTTCTGCATGCGGTTGCTGCATCACATCGGTGAAGCCGAGCACCGGCGGGCGATTCTGCGCGAGTTCGAGCGCGTCACCCGTGATAGCGTCATCATTTCGTTGTGGGTGGACGGTAATTTCAAGGCCTGGAAACGCAAGCGCGCCGAGCGGCGTCGCGGGCAGGAAGGTTACCAGAACCGGTTTGTGTTACCGGCTGTGACAGTTGAAAAAGAATTCGAAGAAGCAGGTTTTCGCATTCAGGAACAACTCGATTTTATCCCGCTCTATGCCATGTGGCGGGTTTACGTATTACGCAAGAGGTAACAGGATGGTGGTGCAAATAGCAGCAGAAACGGAAGTCGCTCCCCAGGATCGCTTCGATTACTACTGGAACCAGCGCGGTGAATGGGTGGAAGAGCCCAACGTACGCCGTGGCGGGGAAAGTGGTGTGCAACGGGTCGTGGGCCGTGACGGCCAGTTACTGTATGCCAAGCGCCAGACCGGACATATCTATCGCAGCTGGCTGCATCCTTTCGGCCGTCCGACGGTCTTGCGCGAGCTGGATGCACTGACCGGCGTCAGCCGTCTCGGTGTCCGCGTCCCGCAAATCGTCTTCTGCGGCGCGCAGCCCGATCCGCAATACAAGTGGCGTGCGCTGTTGGTGACCAAGTCACTGGACGGCTTCGACGAACTTGAAAAGTGGGAAGCCGCCGGTGGTCGTGCGCAATACGGCGAAGCCGTCTACGAGCGCGTGCTCAAAGACCTGGCAGAAAACCTGGCGCGCATGCACAAGGGCCGCTGGCAGCACAGCTGTATCTACATCAAACACGTATTTGTACGGGTGACCGGTGAGGGCGACGCGGCGCAGGTCGAAGTGGCATTGATCGATCTGGAAAAATGCCGCCAGCGTCTGACCGCTTATCGCGCGGCCTCCCATGACATGAAGCAATTGCGTCGCCATTCGTCGTTCAGCGACACGGACTGGAAAAAACTCGTCTACTTTTACGAGACGGCGTTTGGCAGCGCTATCAAAGGTTTATAGCGATGAAACTCGAAATTGCACGAGGTTTGTTTTTGGTTGGAGCCTTGGCAGTTGCTTCATTGGCGGTGGCGGCCTGGGAGCAGCCCCGCATGCAGGTGATCGGTGCCACGACCGGCGATGCTCACTGCGCAGTACCACGGGTGGCGAAAGCCACCGTGGCGACTAAACCCGACCATGATCTGTTGTTGTTCATGTTCGGACTTTCTCAAGGGATGAGGCCACAGAGTTGAACCGATTGAAGCCAAAATGAAAGGCCTCGCAGATGCGAGGCCTTTTTTATGCATGAATGAAAATCCCCTGTGTAGGAGCTGCCGCAGGCTGCGATCTTTTGATCTTGATCTCGGCTTTTAAAAACAAAATCAAAAGATCGTCCGAACGCGGCCCGAACCTTCGGCAGCTCCTACACGGACATGGTCATGATTTGGGATCGGGCTTTGCCAACAGAGTGTAGATACACGGCAGCACAAACAGGGTAAACAAGGTGCCGATCGACATCCCCGTGGCAATCACCATGCCGATATCAAACCGGCTCACCGCACCGGCACCGGTCGCCAGAATCAACGGCAACATGCCGAACACCATCGCCGCCGTGGTCATCAACACCGGACGCAAGCGGATTGCCGCGGCTTCCTCGACCGCTTCGCGCGCGGTCAGGCCTTTGTCCTTGCGTAACTGGTTGGCGAATTCGACGATCAGGATCCCGTGCTTGCTGATCAACCCGATCAATGTCACCAGACCGACCTGGGTGTAGATGTTCATGCTCGACCAGCCAAGGAACAGCGGAATCAACGCACCACAGATCGACAGCGGCACCGTCACCAGAATCACCAACGGGTCGCGGAAGCTTTCGAACTGCGCCGCCAGCACCAGGAAAATAATCGCCAACGCGAGGGCGAAGGTTACCCACAGGGCGCTGCCTTCCTGCACGTATTGGCGCGAGGCGCCGCCATAGTCGAAGGCGAACCCGGCCGGCGCTTCTTCCCGGGCGATCTGCAGCACGGTGTCGATGGCTTCGCCCATGCTGACCAGCGGGAATCCGGAAATCTTCGCCGCATTGAGTTGCTGGAACTGGTTGAGCTGGCGCGGCCGTGCCCGGTCGCTGACCTTGATCAGGGTCGACAGCGGCAGCAGCTCGCCCTGGGTGTTTTTCACGTAGTAATTGTTCAGCCAGCCGGGGTTCTCGCGAAACGGTCGCTCGACCTGGGCAATCACCTTGTAACTGCGGCCTTCGATGGTGAAACGGTTGATTTCCGCCTCGCCCAGCAGCGTCGCCAGTGTTCCACCGAGGTCCTGCATCGACACGCCCATCTGCGCGGCTTTGGCGCGGTCGATGTCGACTACCACTTCCGGCTTGTCGAACGCCAGATCGAGGTCGACGAAGGCGAACTTGCCCGACTCCATCGCACGTTTCTTGATCCGGTCAGCGACTTGCAACAGCAACTCGTAGTCGTTGGCCGTGTTGACCACAAACTCGAACGGCAGACCTTCACCGGTGCCGGGCAGGGAGGGCAGGTTGAAACCGAAAATCTGCAGGCCGGGGATTCTCGCCAGTTTGCCTTGCACCTCGGGCAGGATCTGCATCTGGGTGCGGCTGCGCTCGTTCCACGGCTTGAGCAGGAAGCCGCCGATGCCCGCTTGCACACCGTTGTAGCCATTGATCTGGAACGAGGAGTAGTACTCCGGAAACTCTTTGAAGATCTTGATGAATTCGTCGGTGTAGGTGCTCAGGTAATCGAGGTTGGTCGGCTGGGGGGCCGTGGCCATCATGAAGATGATGCCCTGATCCTCATCAGGAGCCAGTTCCGACTTGGTGAACTTGAGAAACACCGGGATCAGGCACAGCACGATCACTGCGAACACCAACACCACCGGCCGTGTGTTCAAGGTGCCGTGGAGCATGCTCTGGTAGCGGCGTTTGAGGCTGTCGAAAATACGGTCGAGGCGGTGCGCCAGGCCACTGGGGTTTTCTTCGTGACGCAACAGCAGGGCGCACATCATCGGCGACAGGGTCAGGGCGACAATCCCGGAAATCACCACGGCACCGGCCAGGGTCAGGGCGAACTCCTTGAACAAGGCCCCGGTCAGTCCGGTGAGGAAGCCGATCGGCGCATACACCGCCGCCAGGGTGATGGTCATCGACACCACCGGCATGGCGATTTCCCGTGCGCCTTCCAGTGCGGCCTCCAGCGGCGTCTTGCCTTCCTCGATATGCCGGTGGATGTTCTCCACCACGACAATCGCGTCGTCCACCACCAGACCGATGGCCAGCACCATTGCCAGCAGGGTCAGCAGGTTGATCGAATAGCCCATCATCTGCATGAAGAACATCACGCCGATCATCGACAGCGGGATGGTCACCACCGGGATCACCACCGAGCGCAGCGCGCCAAGGAACAGGAACACCACCACGATGACGATCAGCACCGCTTCGAACAGGGTTTTCACCACTTCATCGATCGAGGCCTGAATAAACAGCGTGGCGTCGTAGGCAATCTCGCTCTTGAGGTTGGGCGGCAACTGCGCTTCCAGTTCCGGCATCAGCTTGCGCACTTCCTTGATCACATCCAGCGGGTTGGCCCCGGGCGTGGCCTTGATGCCGATGTACACCGACGGCGTGCCGCCGAACGAGCTGATCGAATCGTAGTTTTCCGCGCCCATCTCGACCCGCGCCACATCACTGAGCAGCACGCGGCTGTCGCCACTGACCTTGAGCGGAAGCGCCGCGAAGGCTTCGGCGGATTTCAGTTCGGTATTGGCGTTGATGCTGGTGACCACGTATTCGCCCTTCACCTCGCCGGCGGCGGAGAGGAAGTTGTACTGGCGCACGGCGTTGGTCACATCGCTGGCGCTGAGGCCGAAACCGGCGAGCTTCACCGGGTCGAGCCACAGGCGCATGGCGAACACTTGATTGCCGAGAATCTCCGCCTCGGCCATGCCCGGCAGGGTCGCCAGTTTCGGCTGGATCACCCGCGACAGATAGTCGGTGATCTGCGGGTTGCTCAAATCCTTGCTGAAGAAGCTGATGTACATCAGCGCCGAGGCGTCCGCCGATTCTTTGCTCAGCACCGGGTCTTCAGCGTCCTGCGGCAGTTTGTTCTTCACCTCGTTGGCCTTGGCCAGCAGTTCGGTGAACAAGCGGTCGGTGTTGGAGCCGATGCGCGCGTAGATCGAGATCACCGAGAAGTTCTGGCGACTGACCGAGGTCATGTAGTCGATGCCCTCGGCGCTGGCCAGGCTTTGCTGCATCGGTTGGATGATGTAGCCCTGAATGGTCTCGGCATTCGCCCCGGGGTAGGCGGTGGTCACCGTGATCAGGGCGTTTTTCCATTTGCGGGTATTGGCGCAGCGGCAGTTTGCTCCAGGCCTGGAAACCCAGCAGCACAATCAGCAGGCTGACCACGGTGGCGAGCACCGGGCGGCGGATGAACGGATCGGTAAAAGCCATGGGGATTCCTTGATCAGTCGGCGCGGGGCGGACTGTTCTGCTCGCCGAGGGTCTTGTCGTCGCTGATGGCAATGTGTGCGCCGTTGTCCAGTTTGATCTGGCCGGCGGTCACCACTTGTTCGCCGCTCTGCACGCCCTTGTTGATCATCACCAGGCCATCACGGCGTTCACCGGTCTCGATGAAACGGCGTTCGGCGATCAGCACCGGCTGGCCCTGGTCGTCCTTGACCACACTGCCATCCTCGGCCTTCTGTTGCCCGACCACGTACAGCGAGTTGCCGTAGAGGGTGTAGGTGATCGCGCTTTCCGGCACCACGATGTGTTGCTGTGGATCGGGCAGCAGCACGTCGAGGCTGGCAAACATGCCCGGCAGCAACTTGCCGTCGGGGTTGGCCAGGGTCGCGCGCACCAGAATATTGCGCGTGGTGCTCTCGACAATCGGGTTGATCGCGCTGATGGCGCCGGGGAAGGTCTGTCCGGGATAGGCCGCGACACCGATCTGCACCGGTTGGCCGATGGCCAGTTTTGGCACCGATTGCTCCGGCACATAGAAGTCGGCGTAGAGGCTGCTCAAATCCTGCAGGGTGGCGATTTTAGTGCCGCTGGCGAGGTAGTCGCCGATGTCGACCTGACGAATCCCGATGGTGCCGCTGAACGGCGCGACGATGCGCTTTTTTCGCCAGTGCTGCATTGAGCTGATTGACCGTGGCCCGCTCCTTTTGCAGCACGGCCGAGAGCCGGTCGTATTCACCTTTGGAGATGGCCCGGCTGTCGATCAACTGGCTGCCCCGGCCGAAATCCAGTTGCGCCAGGCCCAGGTCAGCCTTGGCGGTTTCCAGCAGGGCGGCTTCGACGGCACTGTCGAGCTGCAGCAGTGGCTGCCCGGCCTTGACCTTCTGTCCGGATTCGAATTTGAGTTCAGTGACGGTGCCGGCGACTTCAAGACTCAGCTCGACGCCTTGCAAGGCCTTGAGCGAACCGACGGTGGGCAAACGCATCTGCCACGGCTGTTCGGTAGCGCGAGCCACGGCGACGCTGATCGGCGGTTTCGGTTTGGAGAAGCCCTGGATCATGGTGTAGATCGAAAAGGCTTTGTACCCGCCCAATACCAGGACGACCAGCAAGACAACACCCAACATGATCAGCATGCGGCGACGCAGCATTTTTCCAGTTCCTTGGATAAATCAGGTGAGACAGGCGGGCACATTACCCCGAGTCAGGTGGGGATTCCAACTGCCAGTTATTACAGGGGAGTTCGGAATGAAGAAGTCTGAACACTGAACCTGTGGTGAGGGGATTTATCCCCGTTGGGTGGCGAAGCCGCCCCAAAACTTGCAACCGCGGACTGTCAATTGAACCGGGTGCGATGGTTTTGCGACTGCTGCGCAGCCGATCGGGGATAAATCCCCTCGCCACAGGTTATGAGTCGTACTCAGAACAGGTGGGTTACGCCATCAGATGAAGATGGTTGTCCCAGAGCCCCGCCGGCAGTTCCAGCGGCTTGGCCAGCAGCTCATCCTGGCGGCAATCGTAGTAGCGGCAACGGCCCTGACCCGAGGTCACGACGAAGCCGTCCTGCACCGCACCGACGCCGGCGCAATCGGGCAGCGGCGCGTCGAGGCGCACTTCGCCGCTGTCCAGATCCCAGATGAAGAAGCGGTTGCCGCGCGGTGCGGTCAACGCCACCAGTCGCAGTTCACTGTGCACCGCAACGCTGGCGGTGTAATGCCCCATCGACTGCAACTGATGCTCCGGCACCGGGAATGCCACGAAGGGCTGGCCCGGACGCTTGATCGCCAACAGCTCGGAACGCTCATGCGAGGCGCCCATGAACTGCTGGCCGGCGACGATGGTGCCGTCGCTGGCAATGCCCAGGTGGCGCACGCTGTTCATCTGCTGCGCAAGGGTTTCCTTGCTCAGCAGCGTGCCGTCGCGCTGCATCAGCACCAGGCTCGGTTCCATGGCGTTGAGGTTCATGTCGACGCGGCTTTCGGCCTCGGTGCGGATCCCGCCGTTGGCCACCACCAGGGTTTCGCCATCGGGCATCCACGACACTTGATGTGGTCCGAGGCCATGGGTGGAGATCTCGCCGCTGTGCACCAGCCGCTCGCCTTCGAACCTGTACACCCCGAGCAGGCCACGCCCCGGATCAGTGGTGTCGTTCTCGGTGGCGTACAGGTATTCGCCGTCCTTGTGCACCACGGCGTGGCCGTAGAAATGCCGGTTCGGCTGCGAGGTCACGGTTTGCAGCAAGGTCCCGTCGCGCAGGTCGATCAGGTAACTCTCGGTGCCCGGGCGGCGGGCGACGAACAGCGCGATCGGCAGCGTCGGGTGGTTGATGATGTCGTGACAACGCTGGCCGACCTGGGTGGCGAACACCCGAGTACCGTCCAGCCGATAACCGACGGCGTAATGCTTGCCGTCGGTGTCGTCGCGCGCCGAGAGCAGCAGCGGGCTCTGATCCTTGCGCTTGAACAGCGTCCAGCCGCCCAGTGTCACTGCTCCCAGCAGCAAACTACCTAAAGTCAGAGCCTGGCGTCGCAGCATGGCACTTGCCTCATCAGTCACCGTCGTTGGCGTTGAAGCCAGTTGGATGCCCAGCGCCTTGGCCAGTTCGCCTTCGTGCAGGCGATGGACGACGTTGAGGCTGTCGTAGAGATCGTTGAGTTGTTGACGACCGGCGTCGTCCTGGAGCATTTCGGTCAGCGAGCGCTGCGTGCTGCCGAACAGCTCCAGCGATGCGGCGTAAGCGGCGTCGATTTTGTCTGCCAACGGTTTCTGCTCGGCCGGCAACAGACCGCGCAGGCCCTTGTTGTCGACGCCTTCCCAGACGGTTTTGGCGGCAGCGAGGCTGGCTTCCAGCGCGGTCAGCGACGACTGGCTACGCCATGCATCGGCCTGGAACGGTTGCGGCACACCCTTGCTCTGACGGCCCATTGGCGTGCCGAGTTTTTTCTTCAGGGTATCGAGGGCGGTGACCTGCACACGCAGCAGATCGGCGATCGCTTCGTGGGAGTCGGCGTAGCGCTGGTTGGGGAATTTGCTCATTTGCGCGAGCATGCCGTCGGTGTTGTTCCAGCTCTGCAGAATCTCTTCGGCCAGTTGCTTCTGGCGCTCGCCGATGGCGATCAGCAACGGGCAGTATTTGGCTTTTTGCTCGGCGTTGGCGACGTCCGGTTTTTCATCGAACAGGATGTATTCGTAAGCCGACAGGCCCTGCACCACCACGCTGGATTTGGCCAGTGCGGCGGCGTCGATCTGCGGCTGGGCGGTGACCAGTTGCTCGACTTGACGGCCAACGAGGTTTTTCTTGTCCGGCCAGAACTGCACCTGCCACGAACGGTTGCCCTCGGCCAGTGGCCCGATCAGCAACGGTTGCAGTTCGGCCCAGGCTTTCTGCGCGTGCAGGAAGTCGGCGCGGGCGGTTTCCAGGGTTTCCTTGCCTTGGCAGTAGGCGAGGGCGCTGACCGCCAGTTGCTTGTCAGCTTCGACCCAACGGGTGTAGGTCGGCAGGATCACCGATTTGGCGATGGCCGCCGACGTGACTGCTTGCGGGTCCTGCGGCGAGCAGGCGCCAAGAGCAAGTGCGGCAAGGCTGGTGAACAACAACTTGGGACGGAACATGTCGGGCTCCCGATTCTTTTAAGTGTTTAAAGTGAGTTCAAGAACGCCAGCAGCGCGGCACGCTGCTCGGCGTTGAAAGACAAAACCTGTTGCTGCGCCTGCTGCGCTTCGCCGCCATGCCAGAGCACGGCTTCGAGCAGGTTGCGGGCGCGGCCGTCATGCAGAAACTGAGTGTGGCCACTGACCGCTTGCGTCAGGCCGATGCCCCACAACGGCGGGGTGCGCCAGTCGCGGCCGGAGGCCTGGAATTCGCTGCGGTGGTCAGCCAGACCCTCGCCCATATCGTGCAGCAGCAGATCGCTGTACGGGCGAATCACTTGATTGGCCAGTTCAGGTTCGGCGGCGTTGGCGGCGGTGGTGTATTTCGGGGTGTGGCAGGACTGGCAACCGGCCTGGAAGAACAGGTTCTTGCCGGCCAGCACTTGCTCGTCGTTGACGCCACGGCGCGCCGGCACCGCCAGGTTGCGCGTGTAGAACAGCACCAGACGCAGGATGTTGTCGCTGACTTCCGGCTCGCCGTCCGGGCCATTGCCGTTGGGTGCCTGTTTGCACGCGGTTTGCGCGTCGGTGCAGTCATCGAAGGGGCGCAGGCTGGTCGTGAGGCCCATGTCTCCGGAAAACGCGTGGACATTCTGCTGATTGAGATTGGGTTGCCCGGCTTTCCAGCCGAATCGACCCATGACGGTCTTTTGCTGTGCGTCATCCCAGACCCGATTCGCTCGGCCGTTGATGCCGTTGTTCTCTTTGGCTTGCGCGGCGGCGTTGGCGAGTATCGCGTCCTCGGGAATCGCTTCGAGCAGGCCGAGGCCGATCATCGGCGGCGCAACCCGGGCCGAGAAGCGCGTGTCCGGGTGCATCGGGCCGTAGCCCAACTGAGTGAATTGCAGCACCGGTTTGCGCAGCTCGACTTCGGTGCCGTCCTTGAAACGAATCGGCACCGGGGTGTACTCGACGCGCACCTTGCCCTCGGGCGTGACTCCGGGTACGGCCATGTCCTGGAACTGGCCGCCGTAGACCGGCTCCGGCACTACGCCGAGTTGCTCGATGAGGTTGGCATAGGCCGGCGAATCGGGAATCGACAGGCGCACCAGCATCGACACCGCGTTCGCCGCATCCGGTGCCGGCGGGTGGCCACGGCCGTCCTTGATGTGGCAGTTCTGGCAGGCGTTGGTGTTGAACAACGGGCCGAGGCCATCGCGGGCGGTGGTGGTCGACGGCGCGATCACCCACGGACTGCGGAAGAAACTGTTGCCGACACTGAAATCGACCCGACGCGACGGCGGCAGATTGGCCGAAGGCAGCGAGAACGCATTCTGATCGGTCTTGCGCACAGTCGTCGCCCCGCCCGAACGCGCTTCACCGGGCTCAGCCTTGGTAAAGCGCGGGGCGTCATCGCAGGCACTCAGGCCCAGGGCCAGAAACAGTGCGGACAAGCGAAGCGGCAGCGAGGGCATCAGACATCCTGCGGACGGGCGAAAACAAAGGCGCAAAGTCTAACAGGGCGGGGGAGTTTGAATAAGAGGAATTATCGTTTGCTTGATTTGCGGCAGGGTTTCACTCGAGACCGAGGCGCAGCCATCGCTGGCAAGCCAGCTCCCGCAGTATTTGTGTTGTACCCGGAGTGTGTGAACGCCGCGAAACCTGTGGGAGCTGGCTTGCCAGCGATGAGGCCATCAGCATCACCGCAAAAAGCAGGCATGAAAAAGGCGACCCGAAGGTCGCCTTTTTTTGACGCAGACGCGCGTGATCAGAACTCGTGATCAGCGTTGTCCGGGTTCAGGTCGCTGATGCCCAGCTTGCCGGCAGCGGCTTCGATCGAACCGGTCTGTTTGACCAGCGCGGCGATGGCGTCACGCACGATCTGATTGCCGGCGGTGTTGCCCGCAGCGATCAACTGGTCGTAGTGCTCACCCTTGTTGGCGTGATCGACCATGACCTGGATCTTGGCTTCGGTAGCGGCCAGATCGGCTTTCAGCGCGGTGTCGGCAGCCGGGTCAGCCTTGGCCACCAGCGACGACAGGCTGGCGCCGGTCATCTTGGTCCCGTCAACCCGGGTGTACTCGCCCAGGTACACGTTACGAATGCCTTTGGCATCGTAGAAGTGCGAGTTGTGGGTGTTGTCGCTGAAGCAATCCTGTTCGTCTTCCGGCGAGTTGGCTTCCAGCGAAACCTTCATGCGCTCGCCCGCCAGTTCACCCAGGGACAGGCTGCCCATGCCGAACAGCATTTTGCGCAGACCGCTTTCAGCCGGCTCGGCTTCCAGGGTGGCGCGGTAGTTGTCAGCCACGTTCGGCTTCCAGTTGCCGACCATTTCTTCCAGGTCGCTGACCAGCAGTTGGGTCACGGCTTTGAGATAGGCACGGCGACGATCGTTGTGACCGCCAGTGGCGCCGGCGCCTTCCAGGTAATCCGACGCCGGACGGTTGCCGGCGCCCGGGCCGGTGCCGTTCAGGTCCTGGCCCCAGAGCAGGAATTCGATGGCGTGGTAGCCGGTGGCGACGTTGGCTTCGGAACCGCCCAGCTCGTTGAGGCTGGCGAGTTTTTCCGGGGTGATGTCTTTCACGTCGACCTTGTCTTCGCCGACCTGCACTTCAGTGTTGGCGATGATGTTGGCGGTGGCACCCGGGTTGCCCAGTGCGTGTTCGTAGGACTTGTCGACGTAGTCGATCAGGCCTTCGTCCAGCGGCCAGGCGTTCACCTGACCTTCCCAGTCGTCGATGATGGTGTTGCCGAAGCGGAACACTTCGCTCTGCAGGTAAGGCACGCGCGCAGCGACCCAGGCAGCCTTGGCGGCTTTCAGGGTGTCGGCGTTCGGCTTGGCGAGGAACGCGTCGACCGCGGTTTGCAGGGTTTTCGCAGTGGATTCGGCATCGCTGTAGACGGCGAAGACCATGTCCGCGTAGTGCGCAACCACAGCCTTTGGCGGCGGCTTCATCGACTTTACCGGCAGCGGCGGGG
>NZ_JABULD010000148.1:0-6018 GCF_014060985.1 Pseudomonas sp. MD195_PC81_125 | reverse complement strand
GCAACACTGAACCTGTGGGAGCGAGCTTGCTCGCGAAGAGGCCGTAACTGGCAACGCATAAACATCTGACTGAAGAGATCAAGCATGAGCGACTCCGGCCGCGCCGACGCGCTGTTAGCAGACCTGCCCCGCGACGGCCGTGGTCGGCTGAAGATTTTCCTCGGCGCCGCTCCCGGCGTCGGCAAAACCTACGCCATGCTCCAGGCCGCACACACGCAATTGCGCCAGGGCGTGAAAGTCATCGCTGGCGTCGTCGAAACCCACGGCCGTGCGGAGACTGAAGCGCTGCTCGGCGGTTTGCCGCAGCAGCCGTTGGTGCGCTCGGAATACCGAGGCGTGATGCTCGAAGAAATGGACCTCGACGGTCTGCTTGCGGCTAAACCGAAACTGGTACTGGTGGACGAACTGGCGCACACCAACGCCCCGGGCAGTCGTCACGCCAAGCGCTGGCAGGATATTCAGGAACTGCTCGCCGCCGGCATCGACGTCTACACCACGGTCAACGTCCAGCACCTGGAAAGTCTCAACGATCAGGTGCGCGGCATCACCGGTGTGCAGGTGCGCGAAACCCTGCCGGACTGGGTGCTGCAGGAAGCCTACGAACTGCTGCTGATCGACCTGCCACCGCGCGAGCTGCTGGAGCGTCTGCGTGAAGGCAAGGTCTACGTGCCGGAACAGGCGCGGGCGGCGATCGATGCGTTTTTCACCCAGACCAACCTCACCGCGTTGCGTGAACTGGCGATGCAAACGGCGGCCGCGCAGGTTGATAACGATCTTGCGCAAGGCTATCGCCAACTCGGTCAGGCGGCTCCGGCGGTACGCGGGCGTTTGCTGGTCGGCGTTGATGGCGACGCGCATGCCGAACGCCTGGTGCGTCACGCCAGCCGCGTGGCCCAGCGTCGGCATTTGCCGTGGAGCCTGGTGCATGTCGACAACGGCACGGTGCGCGACGAGCAATCGCGCCTGCGCCTGCAGAATGCCCAGCAACTGGCCGAACGCCTCGGCGGCGAGGTGGTGTTGTTGCGCGCCGGCGAAGTGGCAAAAACCCTGATCCAGCATGCCGCCGAACGCCGTGCGAGTCTGCTGCTGGTCGGCCAGTCGCGGCCGAGTCTGCGCCGTCGTCTGTTCGGTGGTGGGCTCGCCGCGCGTTTGTTGCGCCAGGCCCACGGCCTGGAAATCAACGTCCTCGATAACGACCATGAACACCCGCAGCCGCGTCTGCGGGCGACGCCGACGCTGGTCTGGTTCGACTATCTGTTGGCGCTGGTTGCCACGCTGTTGGCCAGTGCCCTGGCGTGGGCGGTCTCGAGTATTTTGCCGCTGCCGAACATCTCGCTGGTGTTTCTCGCGGCGGTGCTGCTGGTGGCGGTGCGCAGCAGTCTGGGGCCGGCGCTGGCCTGTGCAGCGCTATCGTTTCTGACTTACGATTTTCTGTTCATTCCGCCGAATTTTTCCTTCGCCATCCAGCGCGAAGAAGACGTTTTGACCTTGCTGTTCTTCCTGCTGATGGCGGCGCTCACCGGTAATCTCGCTGCGCGTCAGCGACGGCAGTTGCAGGCGCTGCGCGACACGCAGGAAGAGACCACCGAGCTGCTCGACCTGTCGCGCAAACTCACGGCGGCGACGGATCGTCAGGCCGTGATCAGCGCTGCCGCGCAGCACCTCAATGGCTGGAGTGATCTGCAATTGTGCCTGCTCAACCGCGACGGTCAGGGCGGCTGGAAAGTCGAGACCGGCGGGCCGCTGGAATTCAGCGAATCCGAACGTGCCGCCGCCGACTGGGCCTGGCAGCACGATCAACCGGCGGGCATGGGCACCGGCACGCTGCCATTCGGTCGCTGGTGGTGGTGGCCGCTGTCGGTGGAAGACGGGCCGCTGGCGCTGCTCGGGGGTCTGCGCCAAAGAGGGCCAGACTTTGAGCGGGCAGCGTCGACGCCTGCTCACCGCGTTGAGTCAGCCACTGGCGCAGGCACTGGCCCGGGCGCAGCTGGCGGACGATCTGGAAGCCGCGCGCCTGCACGGCGAAACCGAGCAATTGCGCAGTGCGCTGCTGGCCTCGGTATCCCACGATCTGCGCACGCCGCTGACCGCCATGCGCGGCAGCATCGACAGCTTGCTGGCCCTCGGCGAAGCGATCCCGCTGGAGGATCGCCGCGAGTTGCTCGAAGGCACACGCGATGAAGCCGAACGCCTCGACCGCTACATCCAGAACCTGCTGGACATGACCCGTCTGGGTCACGGTGCGTTGAAACTGGCACGCGACTGGGTGGCGCCGGCGGACATCGTCGGCAGCTCGCTCAATCGCCTGCGTGCAGTGCTCGCGCCGTTGCAGGTCAGCACCGATGTGCCGGCCGAGTTGCCGCTGCTGTTCGTGCACGCGGCGCTGATCGAGCAGGCGCTGGTCAATGTGCTGGAAAACGCTGCGCGCTTCTCGCCGCCACACGGTCGTTTGCAACTGAGTGCCGGCGCCAATGACGAAGAGATTTTCTTCTCCGTCAGCGACGAAGGCCCGGGAATTCCCGAGGACGAGCGGGCGAAGATTTTCGACATGTTCTACACCGCCGCCCGTGGCGATCGCGGCGGGCAGGGCACCGGTCTGGGGCTGGCGATCTGTCAGGGCATGGTCGGCGCGCATGGCGGGCGGATCAGCGTCGCCGACGGCATCGACGGCCGCGGCACTTGCATCACCCTGCACCTGCCGTTGCAGGCGCAACCGGGGATGGACCATGAAGCCTGATCGCGACTGCGCTACTCTCTTGCCAATCTTTTGTGTTGATGTGAATTCATGAGCCAGACCGCGACCATTTTGGTCATCGATGATGAACCGCAGATCCGCAAATTCCTGCGCATCAGCCTCGCCTCACAAGGCTACAAAGTGCTCGAGGCCGGCACGGGGGCCGAAGGCTGGCACAGGCGGCGCTGAACAAGCCGGACTTGCTGGTGCTCGACCTCGGCCTGCCGGACATGGATGGCCAGCAGGTACTGCGCGAGTTTCGCGAGTGGGCCACCGCGCCGGTGCTGGTGCTCTCGGTACGGGCCAGCGAAGGGCAGAAAGTCCAGGCGCTGGATGGCGGCGCCAACGACTACGTGACCAAACCGTTCGGCATTCAGGAGTTTCTCGCCCGGGTCCGCGCGTTGTTGCGTCAGGCACCGGCCGGCGAGGCGCAACAGGCGGCGCTGACGTTCGGCCCGTTGACCGTGGATCTGGCCTATCGGCGGGTGTTGCTCGACGGCGCCGAAGTGGCGCTGACCCGCAAGGAATACGCGGTGCTGGCGCAGCTGGCACGGCATCCGGGGCGGGTGATCACCCAGCAGCAATTGCTCAAGGACATCTGGGGGCCGACGCATACCGAGGACAGTCATTACCTGCGGATTGTCGTTGGGCATTTGCGTCAGAAGCTGGCGGATGATCCGACCCGGCCGCGGTTTATCGTGACTGAGGCGGGGGTTGGGTATCGGTTGTTGAGTGACAACAGTCTGTAGTTTTTGTATTGCCTGGTCTGGCCTCTTCGCGGGCAAGCCCGCTCCCACAGTGGCCGGTGTGCTACACAAATCTCAATAACACCTTAGAACCCTGTGGGAGCTGGCTTGCCAGCGAAGAGGCCCTGCCAGACATCCGGGATTTCAGCCCTGCTCACTCTCATACCGATCCAGCGTATCCCGCGCAATCTCCCGCCCCAGGGCGATCAGCTCCGGCGCTTTGTAGAATTCGAAGAAGCGGCACACGCGCTTCGGCACGTTGATCAGGATGTCCGGCGGATAGCCGGCGATCTTGTATTGCGCCAACGAGGTCTGCATCACCTCGAAACTCTGGTTGATCAAGTCCAGCAGTGACGCCGGTCCGACGTTGTCGATGATGAACGAACCGGTGGCGGACTTCGGCGCGCCTTCGCGCTCGGGTGCCGCTGCCGGTTGCTGACTTTCCGGTTCACTGCCTTCCAGCCACGGGTTGATGTCCGCCGCCTCCGCACGCAGGGCTTCCTGTTCAAGCAACAGCAATTGCTCGGCCTGTTTGCGGCGGAACGGCATCTTCGAACCCAGCGAACTGAGCAGGCTGTCGAAGCGCGAACGAAAGGCTGGCGGGCGCTGGATCACCGGCAATTTGTAATGCCGCTGGTTGGTGGCGTTGAGGTTGACCGCGATGATCAGGTCGCAGTGGCTGGACACCACCGGCACAATCGGCAACGGGTTGAGAATGCCGCCGTCCACCAGCATCCGATTGCCCTGCATCACCGGCGTGAACAGGCTGGGGATCGCCGCCGAGGCGCGCATCGCCTGATGCAGGCAGCCTTCCTGAAACCAGATTTCCTGCTGGTTGGTGAGGTCGGCGGCGACCGCGGTGTAGGGGATGCGCAGGTCTTCGATGTTGATTTCGCCGACGATCTTGCGGATCTGTCCGAAGACCTTTTCGCCGCGAATGGCCCCGAGACGAAAGCTCACGTCTACCAGCCGCAGCACGTCCAGATAGTCGAGGGTTTCGATCCAGTTGCGGTACTGATCGAGCTTGCCTGCCGCATAGATTCCTCCGACCACCGCCCCCATCGAACAACCGGCAATGCAGGCAATGTCGTAACCGCGTCTTTCGATCTCTTCGATGACTCCGATATGGGCATAACCCCGGGCGCCACCGGAGCCCAACACCAGTGCGACACGCTTTTTCATCAAGCTTCCTCCCCGACAAGGCTTCACAATGCACCCATCCGGGGGCGGGCGACAATCGTCAGGGTCGTTCGGGGCCGCAGGCGCGTCGTTTTTTCGCTACGGCGTGACCACTCGGCGCTATGCTTTGGTCACCGCAGATTCATGGGGCGCCAAGGCACTTTTCCCGCGCCGTAACGTCTTACCTGCACGACTGTTGACCTATTTTGAGGTGTGAGTGATGAAAGCCTGGATCTGTGTGCCGTTGATTGCGCTGGCATTGGCCGGTTGCGCTGGCAAGACTGCTTATCGTGACAGCTGTGGCAGTCAGCTCGATGCGGCGTGGCATGAACTGGACCTGGCCAAGGCCGAAGGTTTTGCCGGCACGGTCAGTTACTCCAAGGCGCTGTCGTTGCTGACGGCGGCCAAGACTCAACAGCAATTCGAAGGCTTCGAAGGCTGCAGCAAAAAGGCCGAGAAAGCCCGTTTCTATATTCGCGAATCCCGCGCCGGACGCTAAGCTGCTGACTTGACGCAAGGATGCGCCTGCCTTCTGACGGCAGACTCATCCTTCAAGCCATGTGAATCAGGAGCAAGTGATGTCTGCGTTGGTTGACCGGTTGGTGGCTCATGTCCTGAGTCTGGAAGTGCGTTTGCTGGCCTGTCAGGCGCGCTTGACTGCGCGTACCGACCCCGAGGCGCTGCATGACTTGCGCACTACGGTACGGCGCTTGCGCAGCCTGCTTCGGCCTTTGCGCGGTTTGCCCGGGGTCGAGCAACTGGAAGGTGCGGCATCCGCGGTGGGGCAGTTGACCACGCCGTGGCGCGACCGCGAGGTGCTGGCGGCGTACCTGCTCAAGCATGATCAACCGCAAGCGGCGCAGCGGCGCATGGCGCAAATGGACGAAGCCTATCCAGCCTTGGCAGCCAGCGCCGAAGTGGCTTCGCTGCTGATCATTCTCGACGCTTTCCCGCGATTTTTGCGTGCCTCCGAGCGTCAGGGTCTGCTCAAGGGCCTGGGCAAACGCATCGAAAAACGCCTGCACAAACAATGGAAAAAACTCGACGAGGCCCTGCACGATCCGGCCCATGACCGGCATCGTCTGCGCTTGCTGATCAAGCGCGTGCGGTATGGCATCGAAGCCTATCCGGAACTGGATCGCCTGCCTGAGCCGGCGCTGGAGCGGCTGAAGTCGGCGCAGGGTGCGCTGGGCGACTGGCACGATTGCTGGCAGTGGCTGGCGCGGGCCGAGCAGGAAAGCGATCTGCAACCCTGCGTCGCGACCTGGCAGGCCGGCCTGATCAAGGCTGTAGCCAAGGCCGATCGCGTTCTGGAAAAACTCAGTTCAGCCTGCTTCAAATAACCTCGATATTACCCGG
>NZ_JABULD010000602.1:0-5956 GCF_014060985.1 Pseudomonas sp. MD195_PC81_125 | reverse complement strand
TTTCAGACATCTCATTGCTGACTGATAAACCGCTTTCGCGAGCAGGCTCGCTCCCACAGGGTTTTGTGTGCAGCCAATTACTGTTGCTGGACGGAGATAACCGGCGTCGGCGTCGGCGACACCAACACCTTCGCATGCATCTGCTCGCTCCCCCCGCCCCGGCGCATGCCGCGCACCGGGCAGGCATCCAGATAATCCAGGCCCACCGCCAGTTTCAAGTGCCGCTCCGGGCGGGCCAATTGGTTGGTCACGTCAAAGCTGTACCAGGCGTCATCCAGCCATGCTTCGGCCCAGGCATGGCTGGCCAGATGCTCGGCGTCCTCGCTGTACAGATAGCCGGAAACGTAGCGTGACGGGATCCCCAGGCTGCGTGCACAGGCGAGAAAGGCATGAGTGTGATCCTGGCAAACCCCGGCGCGCCCGGCAAAGGCTTCGGCGGCACTGGTGTCGACTTCGGTGGAGCCCGGCGTGTAGGTCATGTGCTGATTCAAGCCGTGCATCAGATCGATCAGGGCTGTGCGGTCACGTCGCTGCTTGCAGGATTTTTCGGCAAACGTACGCAACGCTTCGTCCGCCTCGGTCAGGCGAGTGAAGCGCAGGAACGGCAGCGCCGACTGACTCTCATGCTCGGCCTCACGCAATTCGTCGATATCCACTTGGCCGCGGGCGCCGATAATGATCGCTTCGTGCGGTTCGTCCATGGTCAGCACATGCAGGATGTTGCCGAACGGATCGAGCTGCGCGCGCACCGGTCGCGGCAGGTCAAGCTGCCAGCTCAATACGTGCTGACGCTCGCTGTCGTGCGGGGTCAGGCGCAGATACTGGATGCTCGCCCGCACCTGATCTTCATAGTGATAGGTGGTCTCGTGGCTAATGGAAAGTCTCATGCAGCCTCCAGGTAAGAACTGTGAATCGCGTTGCCCAACTGGCGCACCAGCGGGATGAATTCGGTGAGCCAGGCGTGCAGACCTTCGGCAAGGATTTCGTTGATGCCGGTGTAGCGCAGACGCGCGTCCATCTCAGCGGCCAGACGTTGCGCCGGACGGCCGTTGGCCCCCGGCAACTGGGCGAGAATCTGGTCGATTTCCTCGGTGCAGGCGCGCAGCGAGCGCGGCACATCGGCACGCAACAGCAGCAGCTCGGCGACATGCCGGGCGCCGGGTGCGTCGCGGTAGATCTCGGTGTAGGCCTCGAATGACGACAGCGCCCGCAGCAACGCACTCCACTGGTAATAGGCGTGGGCGGTGCCGTCGCTGACGGCCTCGGCCTGATCGCCAGCCATTTCGTAACGCGCATCGAGCAGGCGCAGCGTGTTGTCTGCACGCTCGATGAAGGTGCCCAGGCGAATGAAGCGGAACGCATCGTTGCGCATGATCGTGCCGTAGGACGCGCCCCGGAACAGGTGCGAGCGCTCCTTGATCCACTCGCAGAAACGGCTCATGCCGTATCGGCTGAGGCCCTGCTCGGCAATGCCGCGAATCTCCAGCCAGGTGGCGTTGATGTTCTCCCACATGTCTGCGGTGATTCGTCCACGCACCGCGTGCGCACTGGCCCGCGCCGCGCCGAGACAGCTGTAGATGCTCGCCGGGTTGGCCGCATCGAGGGCGAAAAAGTGCAGCAGGCGTTCGGCATGCAGTTCGCCGTGACGCTCCAGGTAATCGTCGAGGGTGCCGGTAATCAGCAGCGGCATGGCCAGCTCGTGCAGACCGTCGCCGCGACCATCCTGCGGCATCAGCGACAGCGAATAACTGACATCGAGCATCCGCGCGAGGTTTTCCGCCCGCTCCAGGTAACGCGACATCCAGTACAGATCCGAGGCAGTTCTACTTAACATGGCAAGCTTCCTTCAATCCTCGACCACCCAGGTGTCCTTGGTTCCGCCACCCTGGGAGGAATTCACCACCAGGGAGCCTTCACGCAGGGCGACACGGGTCAAACCGCCGGGCACGACCCGGGTTTCGCGGCCAGACAGTACAAACGGACGCAGGTCGATATGGCGTGGTGCAATGCCGTTTTCGACAAAGGTCGGACAGGTCGACAGTGACAACGTCGGCTGCGCGATGTACGCGTGGGGTTTGGCTTTGATCCGCTCGCGGAATGCATCGATTTCCGCCGCCGTCGCCGCCGGCCCCACCAGCATTCCGTAACCGCCGGAGCCTTGGGTTTCCTTGACCACCAGATCCGGCAGATTGGCCAGGACGTGGGAAAGTTCCGAAGGGTTGCGGCACTGCCAGGTCGGCACGTTCTTCAGGATCGGCTCTTCGTCGAGGTAAAAGCGGATCATGTCGGTGACAAACGGGTACACCGACTTGTCGTCCGCCACGCCGGTGCCAATGGCGTTGGCCAGCACCACGTTGCCCGAGCGATAGGAAGACAACAGTCCCGGCACGCCGAGCATTGAGTCCGGGCGGAACGCCAGCGGGTCGAGGAAAGCGTCGTCGAGACGCCGGTAGATCACGTCCACCGCTTTCGGCCCGTCGGTGGTGCGCATGAAGACCTTGTCGTCACGCACGAACAGATCCGCGCCCTCCACCAGCTCGACGCCCATTTCCCGTGCCAGAAAGGCGTGTTCGAAGAACGCACTGTTGAAGCGCCCCGGCGTCAGTACCACCACGCTCGGGTCGTCGATCGGGCTGGAGCTTTTCAGGGTGTCGAGCAACAGGTTCGGGTAGTGATCGATGGGCGCGATGCGCTGGGCAGCAAACAGCTCCGGAAACAGGCGCATCATCATCTTGCGGTCTTCAAGCATGTAGCTGACGCCGCTTGGGGTACGCAGGTTGTCTTCGAGCACGTAGTAGGTGCCGTCGCCGTCGCGCACCAGATCAACGCCGGAGATATGCGAATAGATATCGCGGTGCAGGTCCAGGCCCTGCATCGCCAACTGGTACTGCTCGTTGGCCAGCACCTGTTCGGCGGGGATGATCCCGGCCTTGATGATGCGCTGTTCGTGATAGAGGTCGGCGAGGAACATGTTCAGCGCCTTGACCCGCTGGATGCAGCCGCGCTCGACGATCCGCCACTCGCTGGCGGGGATGCTGCGCGGAATGGTGTCGAACGGAATCAGGCGCTCGGTGCCCTGCTCGTCGCCATAGAGCGTGAAGGTGATCCCGGCCCGGTGGAACAGCAGGTCGGCCTCGCGCCGCCGTTGCGCCAGCAACTCGTCAGGCGTGTCGGCAAGCCAGCGGGCGAACTCCCGGTAATGCGGGCGGACCTGGCCGCCGGCATCGTACATTTCATCAAAATAGGTGCGGATCATGCCGTACTCCTTGTCACCCGGACCTACAGGCCTTCGCAAGGCCCGTGCCATCGGCATAAACGCTTTGATTTCAATCGGTTGGATAATCAAGCCGCAAACACCGCACCATTCCTGTGCGGCAAATGCTCCAACAGGATTGCCCCCGCTTCATTGCGACGCACTGCATCGCCTATCACCAGCATAGTCAGAGTTGATTTCACTGCTTGCGCCGGGCTGCGGATAATCGGCGCATCCGCTGAAAACTTCCCCACTGAAGGCTTCAGCTCCACTGATCCGGACTGCCCGCGCAGTCCCCGCAGGCCGTAACCCTGACCGGTTTCCTCTCCTTATCGGTCTTCCCTTTTAGCCACCCTCTCCGGTGGCTTTTTTTTTGGCTTTTCTGAAATGTTTTGAAAGTAAAAAAGCAAAAGATCGCAGCCTCCGGCAGCTCCTGCAGGTGATTGGTGCAGGGGCTGCCGGAGGCTGCGATCTTTTGATCTTTGAAAACGACAACGGCCAACCCGAAGGTCAGCCGTTGCTCAATACCTGAAACCAGAGATCAGTTCAGACGATGGCGGTTGCGCACCTCCTGCTTGACGCCCCAGCCCTCGATGATGCCGCCCAGCGGCTCGACCACGGCAGAAAAGCCCTGCTCGAAATCGCCAATGTCGTCATAGGTCGCGTGCATCACTTTGCTCAGTTCCAGTGACCAGGCGCCATCTTCGCGCGCACTGACCTGGGCATTGATGGATTCACCACGAAATTTGCCCGCCGCCCTGCGCGCCCGCTCCTCGTCCGGGAAAATGGCGTAGAACTCGATGGGATGGAACCGGGAAAAGTCGAAACCGCCTTCTTTCATGCGGCGCAGTACGTTGCTGCTGATGTCTTCTTGATAGGCTGTGCTCATGAAACGTCCCCCTCGGATAGATGGATAGACTTTCCGTATTCCCGCCCCGGGCCTTACAGGCCAGAAGTACATCGGCAAACCGGTTGCCGGCGGGAAACAAGCATGTAGCTGACAAGACCAGACCTTAGCGATTCGTTCGCTGATCTCGCTTGCAGAGTAGCCCCAAGATAGAGCTGCTGCCAAGGCCTGGTTGTTGCGGATGAAAGGAAGATTTTCAGATTGGAGTGATGCTGCGGATCTTGATGCTGTTCTGGGTTTCGAGGCTTTTGACGCCCGCATCGGGGGTTCGCCCTTCCAGATCGTTCAGATCCAGTTTGGCGGCCACCGGCAGGAGCCGTTCCTTGATCAGGCGTGCAGCCTCGTCATCACTGGGGCATTCCGCGCGCTCGAACACCTCATCGACAATTTCACCATGATCGTCCACGAAAGTGACTTTCCACTTTTGCATCGGTGCCTCCTCGATCAAACCCGCAAATGGGCTTACTAGTATCTCGACTTTTGGCGAGATTGATCGTTCAAAAGGATTGCGGCGTACGAACATGAAAAAAAATTAACCGATGGGGAAACAGGCTTGTGTGGCGAGGGGATTCATCCCCGATGGGCGCGAAGCGTCCCTGAATTCAGCGAACGCATAGTGTCAGTTCCAACGCGTCTGCCGATTTTACGACTGCTGCGCAGCCGGTCGGGGATAAATCCCCTCACCACAGGGGATCTATCACCGATCCGGGAATAGTGCGTCAGTCGTTGCTTGGCTTGTTGATCGCCTGCAGCACGTACTGCGGCAGCGCGAACGCGCCGATGTGGATTTCCGGGTTGTAGTAGCGGGTGACGATGCCGCTGCCGATGAAGCGCTGTTGCAGGGTTTCACGGCTCAGATTGCGGTAGGCCGGGTTGGTCGAACCCCAGGCGAAGGTCATCGAACCGCCAATGTAGGTCGGCACGGCCGCTTGATAGAAGTGCCAGTCCGGGAACAGGCTGCGCAGGCGACCGGCGGTGGTTTTGACTTCATCGATCTGCATGAAGGGCGTGCCGTTCTGGGTCACGAGGATCCCGCCTTCGTTCAGGCAACGGTGACAGGCCTGGTAGAAGTTCTCCGAGAACAGCACTTCGCCCGGACCGATCGGGTCGGTGGAGTCGGAGATGATCACGTCGAATTTTTCTGTGGTGGTGGCGACGAAACGCATGCCGTCGTCGATCACCAGATTCAGGCGTGGATCGTCATAGGCGCCCTTGGAGTGGTTCGGCAGAAATTCCTTGCACATGTCGACCACGGTGCCGTCGATCTCGACCATGGTGATGTGCTCGACGCTGGCGTGTTTGGTCACTTCGCGCAGCATGCCACCGTCACCGCCGCCGATGATCAGTACGCGCTTGGCGGTGCCGTGGGCGAGGATCGGCACGTGGGTGAGCATTTCGTGGTAGATGAATTCGTCGGCTTCGGTGGTCTGGATCACGCCGTCCAGCGCCATCACCCGCCCCATGCGCGGGTTCTGGAAGATCACCAGATGTTGGTGTTCGGTGCGCACTTCGTGCAGCAGTTTTTCCATGCGAAAACGCTGGCCGTAGCCTTCGTAAAGGGTTTCCAGGTACTCGCTGGTCTTGGTGACGGTCATGGTCAAGTGCTCCGATGAATGCGCGGGCGTCGATCGTGGGGACGATTGCCCGGGAAAGGCGCGCATTCTACGTTGCCGAAGATGACAGGTCGAACCTCTGTTCATCGACAATCCGCATAACCTTGTGGGAGCTGGCTTGCCAGCGATGCAGTCAACGCGGTCTGTCAGTGAAACCGCTGCGATGCTATCGCTGGCAAGCCA
>NZ_JABULD010000169.1:0-6064 GCF_014060985.1 Pseudomonas sp. MD195_PC81_125 | reverse complement strand
GWTCGCAGCCTTCGGCAGCTCCTACAGAGGCTGCGATCTTTTATTTTAGATTTTCAGCACCAACTTGCCGAAATTCTCCCCGCTGAACAATTTCATCAGTGTCTCTGGAAAGGTCTGCAGACCTTCGACGATGTCTTCCTTGCTTTTGAGTTGTCCCTTGGCCATCCAGCCGGCCATTTCCTGGGCGGCACTGGCGTATTGCGCGGCGTAGTCCATCACCACAAAGCCCTCCATGCGTGCGCGGTTGACCAGCAATGACAGGTAGTTGGCCGGGCCTTTGACCGCTTCCTTGTTGTTGTACTGGCTGATGGCGCCGCAAATCACCACCCGGGCTTTTGGCGCCAGACGACTGAGCACGGCGTCGAGGATCTCGCCGCCGACGTTATCGAAATACACGTCCACGCCTTTCGGGCACTCGCGCTTGAGCCCGGCCAGCACGTCTTCGTGCTTGTAATCGATGGCGCCGTCGAAGCCCAGTTCATCGATCAGGTACTTGCACTTGTCGGCCCCGCCGGCGATGCCGACGACCCGGCAGCCTTTGATCTTGGCGATCTGCCCGGCAATGCTGCCCACCGCGCCAGCAGCCCCGGACAGCACCACGGTGTCGCCGGCCTTCGGTGCGCCGACGTCGAGCAGCGCGAAGTAGGCGGTCATGCCGGTCATGCCCAGTGCAGACAAATACACCGGCAGCGGCGCCAGTTTCGGATCGACCTTGTAGAAACCTCTGGGCTCGCCGAGGAAATAATCCTGCACGCCGAGGGCGCCGTTGACGTAGTCGCCGACGGCAAAGCCCGGGTTATTCGAAGCGATGACTTTGCCGACGCCCAGAGCGCGCATCACTTCACCGATTTCCACCGGCGGGATGTAGGACTTGCCCTCGTTCATCCAGCCACGCATGGCCGGGTCGAGGGACAGGTATTCGTTCTTGACCAGAATCTGCCCTGCCGCAGGTTCGCCGACCGGGACTTCCTGATAAGTGAAGGTCTCGCGGGTGGCAGCACCCACCGGGCGTTTGGCGAGCAGGAACTGGCGATTGGTCTGGCTGGTCATGGCAGGCACTCGAACTGAATGAAGTCTTGTTGATAGACCCTCAAGGCCAATGCTGCAAGGTGGGCTGATGCGGCGAATGCACGATGATCCAGTGCAGTGATAGTCGCCCGGCGGGTTTTATCACTGCGACGCATGAAGGCATAAACAGCCTTCTGATAGTGCTGATGCGGGGCGGGCCGTGATGGCTATGCTGCGAGTCAGTCTGCAATCCCTCCTGCATCTCTCCTTCGAGGACATAACAATGAGCATGACGTTTTCCGGCCAGGTTGCCGTAGTCACTGGCGCGGCCAATGGCATTGGCCGCGCGACCGCCCAGGCGTTCGCCGCCGAAGGCCTGAAAGTGGTGGTGGCCGATCTGGATGCGGCAGGGGGCGAGGGTACGGTGGCGCTGATTCGTACAGCCGGTGGTGAAGCGACCTTCGTGCGCTGCAACGTTACCGTTGAAAGCGAAGTGAAGAATCTGATGGACGAGGTGATCAATACCTACGGTCGTCTCGACTATGCCTTCAACAATGCCGGGATCGAAATCGAGCAAGGCAAGTTGGCAGACGGCTCGATGGACGAGTTCGACGCGATCATGGGCGTCAACGTCAAGGGCGTCTGGCTGTGCATGAAGTACCAGTTGCCGTTGCTGCTGGCCCAGGGCGGCGGGGCGATCGTCAACACTGCTTCGGTGGCAGGGCTTGGCGCGGCACCGAAGATGAGCATCTATGCGGCGTCCAAACACGCGGTGATTGGCCTGACCAAATCGGCGGCGATCGAATATGCGAAGAAGAAAATTCGCGTCAACGCTGTGTGCCCGGCGGTGATCGACACTGACATGTTCCGCCGGGCCTACGAGGCCGATCCGAAAAAAGGCGAGTTCGCCAATGCGATGCACCCGGTGGGGCGTATCGGCAAGGTCGAGGAAATCGCCAGTGCCGTGCTGTATCTGTGCAGCGATGGCGCGGCGTTCACCACCGGTCACTCCCTGGCCGTGGATGGCGGCGTCACTGCCTTTTGAAGCCCAATGGCAAGACCCGAGAAACCCGCCTGAGCGCGGGTTTTCTTATTCTTGGGCTGCCGTTTCTTTAAACCGCTAAACAATGTGTATCAAACGGTTAGAACGGCTGTTTTTGACGGCGTTGTCGCACAGCCTGAACGACGCGGCTGTGATTTACTGCCGCCAGCAAAACGGACAGGAGTTTGCGTGCTCATGGAATTGAGAATTGACCGACAGGCAATGGTGCCGGTCGTACAGCAGATTGTTGATGGAATGACCGAGTGGATCTCGCGAACGGGTGTGGCGCCGAGCACGCGACTGCCCTCCGTCAGACAGATAGCACGCTCCAATCTGCTCAGCCAGTCGTGTGTGACCGAGGCCTGCGAGCGGCTGGTGGCGCAAGGTATCCTGGCCCCGCGTCAGGGCGCGGGATTCATGGTCGCCGCGCATAGTCGCGCTTTGCTCGGGCTTGAATACGGGCGGGCCGAGAGCGGCTTGAAACTCGGCGAGGGCGGTTTGCCGCAAAGCTGGCGCGAGTCCGATGACCTGAGCTATGCAATCCGTCAGGTGGCGCGAACCGACATGGCGAGTCTGTTCAATTACAGCACCCCGCTGGGGGTTTGCGGCGCTGCGTGCGCAGATCGTCAGACGTCTCAGGCTGATCGACATCCAGGCCCTGGCGGAACAGGTGCTGACGACCTCCGGTGCCAGCCAGGCGCTGGATCTGCTCGTGCGCACGCTGGTTAAGGCCGGGGACTGCGTTGTTGTCGAAACCCCGGGCTATGCGCCGCTGTTCGAGCTGTTGCGCCTGCGTGGCGCACAGCTGCTGGAAGTCCGGCGTACGCCAAGCGGGCCTGACCCTCAGGCGCTGGAGGCACTGTTGCGCCAGTGCCGGCCCGTCGCGATGTTCGTCAACAGCCATCACCACAATCCCACCGGTTCCTGCCTGAGTCCGTGTGTGGCACAGCAGATCCTGCGATTGTGCAACGCGCACGATGTGCAACTGATCGAAGACGATGTCTACGCCGATCTGCACAATGGCAACGGTGTACGTCTGGCCGCACTTGATGAACGGGTGATTTACGTCGGCAGTTTTTCCAAGACGCTGAGCAGCTCGCTGCGCGTCGGGTTTGTGTACGCCGGGCCAGAATTGATCGCGCGTCTGGCCCGGGTCAAGATGATCAGCAGCATGGGCGCCTCGAGTTTCAATGAAGCGGTGCTGGCGAGCCTCCTGGCCAGTGGAGCCTATCGAAAAATGGTCCAGCGCCAGCGTCAACGCCTGAATACCGACCGCGTCGCCGCATTGCAGGCATTGGAGGACGCAGGCTGGGAGGTTTTCGGCAAGCCGTGTGGCGGCCTGTTCATCTGGGCCCGCTCCCCGCTGAGTGATCCGGAGCGCTTGCACAGGCATGCGCAGTGCAGTGGTGTCAGTCTCAGCCCTGCGGGGGCTTTCAGTCCGAGCGGCGAGATCAGTCAGTGGCAGCGAATCAATGTGGCCTATGCCTGTGATCCACGGGCCCGGCAGTTTTTTCGCAGTACCGGCGTGAATCGACCTCAAGCGTTCTGAAAACGACGCGTGCGTAGCTTTTTGCCATTATTCCGACGCCAGAGACTTGTGCTGCTCCATGACCGTTGCGAATCTTCGGCAACAGACTTTGGCAGGGGACTACGCGCAATGATTTCGGCCGTGCAAGGACGTTTTGCCAACCTCGGTATGGCAAAGAAACTGGGTCTCGGGTTCGTACTGGTGCTGCTGTTGACTGCGCTGGTGGCTGCCATTGGAGTCTGGTCCCTGCAGACCATCAGCCAGCGCTTCGACGGCTTGAAGCAAATGTCGTCGCTCAACAGTGCCTTGCTCAAGGTGCGGTTGCTGGAGCAGGACTATGCGCTGCACAGCAACCCGAAAACGGTTGATGCCGTGCACGAGGGCGTCGACGGTCTGTTGGCCCAGGCCGCGCAACTCAAGGCGCAGACGCCGGCGAACGGGGCGGTGATGAGCGATGTCGAGCAAGCCTTGGGCGACTATCGCAAGGCGTTTGACGAGTTCGTTTCACTGACCCAGGCCAAGGATCTGGCGCTGGAAATGGCCAGTTGGTCGGTGTCCAGCGTGGCCAATAACCTGGACGTGCTGCAAGCCGGGCTGGCCGATGATGGCGCGTACACGTTAAAGGACAGCGAAGGCAAGGATGGTGCGCAGTTCATCGAACAGGCCAGTCAGGTCAGTCAGGTGTCGCGGTTGATGCTGCAAGCGATGAACGAGGCACGGGTTCGTCTCGATCAGAGCCGCAAGGGCGATGCCGACAGTGCCGACAAGGGCAGCATCGAACAGGCGGCCCAGGCCCAGGCTCAGGCCGAGCAGTTGAAGACCACGGTCAAGGATGAGGGCTATTTGACGGTGCTCAACGAAGTGTCCGGGCACATCGCCGGTTTCAACGACAAACTGGCCGAGTACACCGGTCTGCTGGCCCAGGAAAAAACCGTCTATGAACAGTTGCACCAGCGCGCGGCGCAAGTGATGTCGCGTGTCGACCAGGCCTATGTGGCGGAAGACGGCGCAATGCAGGTGGAATTGAAGAAAAACTCGGTGCTGATCCTCGGTTCTTCGGCGTTGGCCTTATTGGTGGGGCTGATTGCCGCGTGGGTCATTACCCGGTTGATCGTCGCGCCGCTGCGCGCTGTGATGCGCGTCGCCCAGCAGATTGCGGCCGGAGATTTGAGCGCGAAAGTCGAGGTTACCCGGCGTGATGAAATCGGCCAGTTGATGCTGGCGATGCAGCAGATGGGGGCCGGGTTGAGCACGATTGTCAGCGGATTGCAGGCGGGCATCGAGCAATTGGCCAGTTCCGCGCAATCGCTGTCGGCGGTCACCGAGCAGACCAACCTTGAGGTCAACAGCCAGAAGGAGGAGACCGAGCAGGTGGCCACGGCCATGAACCAGATGACCGCCACCGTGCATGACGTGGCGCGCAATGCCGAGGAAGCCGCGCTGGCCGCGCAAACCGCGGATGGCAAGGTCGAGACCGGGCAGCAGGTGGTGCGCCAGAGCATGGCGCGGATCGAGCAACTGGCGGATTCGGCAACGTCGGCCAGTTCGAGCATCGAAAGCCTCAGTGCGCAGATCCAGAATATCGGTACGGTGCTGGATGTGATCAAAAGCGTTGCCGAGCAGACCAACCTGCTGGCGCTCAACGCGGCGATCGAAGCAGCGCGGGCCGGGGAGCAGGGCAGGGGCTTTGCGGTGGTGGCCGATGAGGTTCGTGCGTTGGCGCGACGTACGCAGCAGTCGACCGAGGAGATCGAGCGGCTGGTCAGCGCGTTGCGGTCGGCGGCGCATGCTTCCGTGCAGCAAATTCAGAGCAGTGGCGAGTTGGTGAAGCTTGCCGTCAGTGATGCTCTGCAGACCGAAAGTGCGCTGGGGAGTATTGCGGCGGCGGTGTCGTTGATTCAGCAGATGAATCAGCAGATTGCGGCGGCGGCCGAGGAGCAGAGTTCGGTGGCCGAGGAGATTAATCGCAGTGTGACGAGTATTCGTGCGAGTGCGGATCAGTCTTCGATGGCGATGCGGGGGAATGCGGTTTCGAGTGTTGAGCTGGCGCGGTTGGGGGGGGAACTCAAGGGGATGGTGGGGCATTTTCGGCTTTGACTTGGCGGCCTCTGGGCCGACCAGGTTCTTGGGGTTTTGGGTGTATATCCGTTTTTTTTGGGTGTTGCGGCTGACGGTTTTCGCTCTTACAGCGACTCCCTTTGGCAAACGCCCCAAAGGAAGCAAAGGTCTTTGGCCCCAACGTACGGCCCTCGCCGTGGCTCGGGTTCCTTCGCTCCGGGATTCATCCGGGGGCATCGCCTCCGGTTTGCTTCGCTGCACCTCCTCTCGATGTGTTCGACTGCGTCGAACGGTCGCTGCGCTCCCACCCCCGGATAAACCCCTCCACTCAGCCTGCCGACGGGGCCGGTACGGCAAGATCAAGAGCTGCAGCCGAGCTAACGCTCATCCTGTGTAGGAGCTGCCGAAGGTGCGATCTTTTGATCTTG
>NZ_JABULD010000543.1:0-34755 GCF_014060985.1 Pseudomonas sp. MD195_PC81_125 | reverse complement strand
CGAAGGCGGTGGGGTCAGTCACTGTGATGTTGAGGCTGGCGACGCTTTCGCGAGCAGGCTCGCTCCCACAGGGGTTCGGAGTCAGGCTCAGGTTTTTTTTCGGGGGCGGTTGGATCAGGATCGAAGGTATGCGGTGGCGCCACTTGCAGCGTGGTCACCGAGCCTTGAGACGACAGCGAATACGTGACTTTGGAAATCAGCATGTCGCTGTCGAACCCGAGCACCGGATCCGTGACCTTCACCAGCGTGTTGTGGCGCCACAGATCGCCATTGGACTGACGCCAGCCCTGCACCTGATAGGTGGTGGTCTGCGCCCGGCCCATGCGGGTGGCGCTTTCCCATTGGGCGCGTTGCTGGGCCAACTCGAACGTCAGTGCGGTGCCTTCGTTGATGATCGTGGTGCGTCGGCGCTTGAAGCTCAGATCAGCCGCGCTGGATTGAACCTCGCTGACGGCCGCCCCGCTCTTCTTGTCTGAGCCTTTCTGCTGACCGATCACTCGGTATTCAGAAAACACCTGGCTCTGATCCATCGGCGCGTTCGCCGACAGAATGTTCTTGCCCAACTCCAGCGCGTCACTGGCCCGACCACCACTACCGGGCTTGGCCAGCACCAGCCGGCCTTGCTCGTCATCAGTGGAAAACACCCGGAACAGCGAGAGCAGACGGTCGATCGACTGGAACACCGTTTCGCCCGGCACGATGGTGTGCTTGGCGAGCCGCGCGGTCTCGGGAATTTCGTTGACCACGTACAGCGAGTATTCCGCCGCCAGAGCCTGGACGATGCTCAGCAGCGGTTGCTCCTGCCATTGGTTCGGCCGGTTGGTGGCTGCGCAATCGACCAGGTCCTGAGTCTTGGAGCTGCCCTCGATGCTCAGGCTGATCTGGCGTCCGTCGTAGCTGATCGGGGCCTTGAACACGTAGCCGGTGAGCACCAGGTCCTGGCCGATTTTCACTTCGCACGGGTCACCCGGTTTGATCCGCTGATCCACCGTCTGCCCAGGCCACTGCCAGGTGATGTCGAGTTTGAAGGTGCGGAACTGACGCTCAAGATCGGCGGTGATTTCCACGCTTTTCCAGCCGCCGTATTCCATGTTGTTGACGGTCAGCGTGACGCGGTTGTCTATCTCGCTCATGGTTTACTCCCCGGAGACTTTCACTTCGTTGGGTGAGAAACCGGGATGGGTGATCCCGTTGCGTTGAGTGATTTCCGTGACCCGCGTCGCATCGCCAAGGTACTTGTAGGCCACCACCAGTGCCGGAAAGCTTTCCTGGAACGACTTGCTGACTTGCCGCACACCCGACGACGCGACGGCCTTGAGGTGCGCAAGCAGCGCCTCTTTCACATCGCTGATGGCCTGGTAGTGCGCCGGGTCGGCCTTGTCCAGCATCGGGTTGATTGCCACCGCCACGGCGTCACGCAATGCCTGCATGTCGTCACTGACCGGGACTTCCTGGCGGGTCACCGGGCTCGTCGCCTGCTGCCCTACCGCAGGCGTCGATGACAGTTTCACCGGGCTTGTCGCCACCGGCATCGACGCCACCCATTGCGCAACTTTGACCAGCACCGTGTCCTGCACCAGATCGGCCATGGCTTGTGCCGCCGCGTTGGTGTCCTTGCCGGTGGTGATCTTCGGCGCATCGGCCTTGCGGATGGCTTCGAGTTGTTGGGACACGTCGGCAATCACGCCACGGTAGCCCTCCTTCGCGAATGCCTTCAGTTCCTTGATATCGCCGAGTAAGCCTTTGAACTCCGCCGCGACTTCCTTGGGCAACTCCTTGACCGCTTTGACCAGTTCGGTGATCTGCCGATACTGCTCGATCAGCGGTTTGAGCTGCTCCTTGATCACCTCGTAGACCCCGGTCAGGCTATTGCGCAAATTGGCGATGCCGATGCGCGCCGCCTTGATCAGCGTCATCGCCTGCTCGAAGCGCGCCACCGCCGAACCCAACAGCGTGTCAGCTTTGGCCAACAGGACTTTTTGCGTACTGACCGTGGCAGTCGGAAACGGCAATGGCCGGTCGGGATAGAACTTCAGACTGAACGTCACCAGCCCGCCGTCCTGGCGGGTGTGGGTCATGTCGCATTCGCCGACCTTGACCTGCAAACGTCCAAGCCATGGATGCACCAGTTCACCACTGCCCGCCTCCAAGGCCTTGAGCAGCTTGTCGCGCTGCTCCAGGCAATCGGCGCCGATGATGAACGCCGTAATGTCGTGGGTCTTGGCCTGCTGGCCGAGATCCTCGAAATACGGCAGGTCGCGTTGCGGGTATTCGTGCAACTGACCTTTACGACCGACCGGGGTTTTCGCCTGATCGATCCAGAACCCGACACCGCGAAACGATGCCGGCAACAAGCGGTCACGCCAGTTCATTGGAACCTCCTGCCGACAACGAGCGATAGCCGATGCGCGACGACAACGCCAGGCCCGGTTGATTGGTTTGTGGTTGATCGGTACGCAGCCCCGCCGGTGCGTTTTCGAAGCGCACGGTCAGGCCGCCTTCGAGTTGCGTGCGGTTGTTGGCAGCACTTTGCTGGATCAGGGCGCTGGAGGATTGCGGCAACGTGCTGTTCAGTGCCGCGCCGCCGGCAGGTGCCGCCGTGCTGGTGCCGGTGAGGGTGGCGAAGATAGCGGTGAAGTTGCCACCGAGCAGTTCTTTGACCTGCCCGAAGATGCCTTGCAGCTTGGTCCACATCTCACCGAACCAGGTCAGCACTGGTTGCCATTTCTGCTGGATCGACTCCATCGGCGACTGGCTGAACAGATCGCCAAAGACGCTCTTCAGCACCTGTGCATCCGTGGTCAACGACGCCCACAAACCGGAGAAATACCCGCTCACGCCGCTCCAGGCCGCCGTTGCCGACTCCACCGGCAAGACGTCGAACACGCTGCGCAGGTTTTCCTGCAACGTGCCCATCGATGCCCGCAGGACATCCCAAAGCGCCGAAAAAACGCCAACCACGGGTTGCCAAGCCGATTCAATCGTCGCCACCGGCGATTGCGTGAAAATCGATTTGACCTGCTCCCACTGCGCGGTGGCGTTACCTGCAACACCGCCAACAAGATTGCCGAACACATTGTTCAGCGAACCCCAGGCGCCGGTAATCGTCTGCACCGGCGACCAACTGAACTTCGCCTTGAGCGCGTCCACACCGGCAGCAGCTTTGGCCTGTGCGCCAGCGAAGAAATCACTGACGACATTGCTCGCAGTTGCAAAAGCCTTGCTCATCACTTCACTGGGCGAGAAACCGAATTTCGCCCTGAGCGTGTCGATACCCGCTTGCGCATCCGCCATGGTGCTGACGAAGAATTCACTCACAACACTGCTGGCTTTCGCCAATGCCTTGTTCCACACCTCACGCGGTGAGAAAGCGAACTTCGCACTGAGCTTGTCGATCCCTGCTTGTGCATCCGCCATCGTGCTGGCGAAAAAATCACTGACAACGCTGCTGGCTTTCGCCAACGCCTTGTTCCACAGCTCACGCGGCGAGAAGTCGAAAGCCGCCGCGAGCTTGTCAGTGCCTGCCTGCGCTTTCGATACCAAGCCGTTGTAAATATTGACGACGCTGTCGATGCCGGCAAAGAAGTCCGCGCTGATCTCTCCCCATGTTTTGCTGATCGATGCGCTCATCGACTCGATTGCCTGTGTGGTCGCCGCGACTCCAGCCTTGAATTTCGTCGAGACGTAGTCCCACATCCCGCCGAAGAATCCGGAAATCGACGCCCAGTTATTGGTGATCAACCGTGCGCCGATCACGATGATGGCCACCGCTGCGGCGATAGCCGCCGCAATCAGCCCGATGGGTGAGGTCAAAATCCCCAGCACACCGATCAGCCCCATCGCTCCGACCGTCACCACCGTGAACGCCGCCGCTGCTGCTGCCAGTCCCTCGACGAGGTACGGGTTGTTCGCAACGAACTGACCAATCGAGGTGATCACCGGTGTCAACGCCGTGACGATGCCGTTAACCGCCGGTAACAACGCCTGACCGATTTTCAGCGAGATGTTATCCAGCGCCTTGTTGAATTTTTCCAGGTTGGCCGAGGTTTCGCCCTGCACCACCTTCGGCACTTTAAGGCCCTTGAGTGCCCTGGCTTTCTTCGCCAGCGCATCCTGCGCTTCGATGGCTTTTTTGATGCCGTCCTGAAACGGCTTGAGCAAACCACCTTCGGCAATGAAACCGGCCACGTCCAGCGGCTCAAGGCCGCTGTCTTCCATGCTTTTCTTGAATGCTGCGACCTTGCCGCGCAGCCCCTTCATCTCGGCCTCCATCTTCTCGGCGCCCTTGAGCACCACAAGCATGTTGACCGTGACGGGAAAGTTCTGCGGGATCAGGCTCAAATTAGTATTCGCCATCACTGCACCTGCTGCATCGCATTGATCCGTTGCGCGTGCTCCAGCGACTCGCGGAGCACATCCAGTGGCCTGGCCATCATCTGTTCGGGGTCAACCTTCCAGAACCAGGCCAGGTCATAGGCGACTGCGATCAGGTCGGTGATGGCTCCGACGCCGCACTCATGAAAAAACTCGCAACGGCCCAGCTAAGCGCATTGAGGTCAGCCAGATCGAGCTGGTTGACCGACGACGGCGGGATGCCGGCGCACACGGCGATGTATTTGGCCGCCACGTCCATGTCGAGGCTGACTTCTTCGCTCTTGTCGATCTTGTACGGCAGCGCCTTGATCGCTCGCACTTCCTGCACCGTCGGACGGCGCAGGACGAGTTCGGTCAGGGGCTCGCCGTGAGCTTCGATCGCAACCTGAAGCTTCACGGCGCCGCTCATTGCCAGGTCCCCTTGATGCCTTCGAATTTCAGTTCGATGGTGGCGTCATCGCCTTTGGACACCGGCTCTTCGACCAGATAGGCACCAGCCAGCACGTAGACCTTGCCGTTGCTGAATTCGCTGGTGACGGTGATGTCGGTGCCTTCGATCAGCTTCTTCAGCGGGAAGTCGGCGGTGTGCAGCGCGGTCACTTTGAACGACGGCGCGACGTCGGTTTCCTTGTAGAAACCCGGTACGACGGTTTCGCGTTTGACGGCCATCAGCGGGGCTTCGCAGCCGCCGTTGATAGTCAGTTGTGCACCGTCGACTTTGACGTAGCAGGTGCCTGCAATCACTTGACCCATGGTGTTACTCCCTTCAAATAAAAAAGCCCACCGAGGTGGGCTGAATGCTTACGGCCAAACGCGGCAATCAAGCCGCGTCGTCGTATTGCAGACGGAATTGGTTGAGCAGTGCGAACACGCGCAGACCGTTGATGTAATCCGGCGGGAACAGCACGTTCACGCGGCTCGGGTCCTGCACGTCACGCTCGACGATCAGGTGCTCGGCGAACAGCTCAGCGTTCTCCACGTGGCCTTCCAGTTCCAGCTTGGCGTACTGCGCGATCAGCTCGCCGCGAATGGTCGCTGGCGTCACGATCGGCTGGCCAGCGCCGAAACGGGTGCCGTCGGAAGCCAGTTTGTGCCGGCCATACTTGCTGGTGATCACGCTTTGCAGACGACGCACGATGAACGCCGACTGGTGCATGGTTTCGCTGTCCAGGTAGGAGTTGTCGGCCTGGCCGTAAGCGTTTTTCTGGTAGGTGGTAATCGAACGCTGGATGCGCACGTAACCGCCTTCGTAGTACGCAGTGGCGATGCCGTAGTTGAGCAGCGACTGGCGCTCGGTCAGGGTGAAACGCTCGCTGGCCGGCGCCGGATCAACACCCGGCAGGCTGCCGCTTTGGGTCGGACGGCTGGCATCGGCGGAGATGAACACCGCGGTGCGCGCAGCCAGTGCGGCAGCTTGTACCCAGAACGGTTGCGGGACGCCCGGCTCCAGCGCCTGAATGGTCATGTGCTGGTCGTTGCGTGCCTGGCCAGCAGCAACCAGGGTGCCGACGGTGCCGCGCTTGGCGCTGTAAACGTGACCGAACAGTTGCTTGGCCCAGGACCAGCGACCGGTGCTGTCATCCATCACCGCTTGCCAGGTGTTGAGGGTCGACAGATCCGACCACGGCAGAGCGATGAACTCGAACGGCTCGTCGCCCAGTGCGGCCACGGCTGCGACCTGGTCCGGTACACCGGCGCCACCGGTCATGGCGGTGATCGCAGTGGTCAGGCCGGCCGGGGTTTCTTCGCCGTTGCTCTTGCCCAGACGATTGAACTGCAGGCTGATGTCGTTAGCGCTGTCGCCGGTCCATTTGGCGGTCAGAGTGACCACGCCTTCAGCAGCCGCAGCGCTCACCGGCAGATCGGCGGTGGCGTTGATTTTCTGCGCCAGTGCGGTGGCTGCCTGAGCAGCGGTGGCACCGTTGACCACGGTGGCCTGCACCCGCACACCACCAACGTACAGGTTGAGCACGCCAGCCTGAGTCGCGGTGCCGGTCAGCGTCAGCACGCCTTTGGCGATGGCGCCTTCAGTGTTGTGCAGTGGCAGGCACCAGATCTCGCCGATCGGGTCGGCCTTGCGGAAGGTCTCGTACATCGAGGCGAGCATCGAGCCCTGACCGCCGATGCTTTTTGCCAGTGCAACGCTGGAGACCAGCACCAGTTTGCCGACTTCAGTCGGGGCGATGTTGTCGTTGACCTGAGCGACGATCAAGCGACGCAGGCTCGAGCTCGCGCTATTGGCGGCCGAGTTGTCCATTTCGGCATAGAACAGCGGTACACGAATGTCCGCGGGGATGTTGCTGAATCCGATCGCCATCATTTGGCTCCCTGTGGTTTAGCCGCTTTTGCGGTTTTGAGTGTGATATCGCCGTCGGCCAGACGCCGGCGCCACCAGGCGCTGTCCAGCACTTCACGGCCTTCCTTGGGCAGCAGATCGCCCGCTTCCGGGTCAGGCACGGCACGGCCAGCGGCCGGCAGTACGGTAATGCGATTGCTCATGGGGTTACGTCTCCAGAGAAAGTCAGTTCCACGCGCCCGTCAGGGCCCGGGTGTTTCAGATTGGGGTCGGCCGGGTCGATCGCATCGACCCGCACGGTGACCCCGGTAAAGGACGACAAACCGTCCAGTTCACGTTCGTGCCAACTCTCCGCAGGCTGACTGGGCAGATTGCGGCCGAGCTGGAACTCGGCAAAAAAGCGCAGCCGGTAAAAGGCGCGGCTGCTGTTGATCGAGACCATTTCGCCGCCGTCGTAGACGATGGCGCTGTAGTCGGTGCCCGGCTTTAACCCCACCAGCGCGCGCCACAGTTCGGCGCGCAGGTCGTGCAACAGATCCAGCGCTTTTGTAGCGTCGGTTGCGTCAAGCGCGAGGACGATTTCGAAGCGGTCGCGGATCGGTTGGGTGGTGAGGTTTTGTGCGGTGCTGTTGCTGGCCAGATCGGCCAGCGGCAGCACGTGGGCCGAGGGTGTTGGCAGATCGGCATTGCCTTGCAGCAACGCCAGATCGACACCGACGGCAATGTGGTTGGCAAGCCCAGGGCATTGCGCACGCAGCTGCGTGAGGATCGGGGTGATCTTCATGGTGGTGTTCCAGAGTTGAATGAAAAGCGGTCTGCAGAACACTGCAAAACCTGTGGGAGCTGGCTTGCCAGCGATGGCGGTGGATCAGCCGGCGTCTCTTTTGAATGGGCTGGCCTCTTCGCGGGCAAGCCCGCTCCCACAGGGATCTTCATCGCAGTGACAAAGCGGGGAATCAGTCCTTGGCTGCGGCCTTGGGATCAAGGCCGCTGGCATCAATCACGCAGCGATAGCTGTTCTCGCGATTGCCGCTGGCGGTGACTTTTTCAATCGACCAGCGCCCGCGCATGAAGTCTGGCCAGGTGTCATCGAGCAGCACCAGACCTTCGGCCGCCAGCAGTGGATTGCCGGGACAGGTGATCTTCACCTTGTACTTCTGCCGGAGCATCTTGCGCACTTCGCCCTCGCCGACGGCGATCGCATCGGCTTCAGTGGGTTGTTTCTGGCGCAGGGTCTTGAACGGCGCAAGCCCCGTTTCAACCCAGCGCAACACACCTGCGGCGCCATCCCAGAAACAGGTCTTGCAGCCCTTGGTCTGCTCGCGGGCAGACTCCTCCAGCGTGGCGCTGACGAACGCGTGATCGCCCGGACGGTTGTTGCTGGTCACCGACAAAGTCACGTCCGCCAGCACCTGGCCCGACAACGACTTGGTCTGGCCGGGACGGGCCAGCACGTACACGTCGTTGTAGGGTTTGGTCACCGCGTTGTACTTTTTTTGCCAGGCGCGTCAGAAAGCTCATGTCGGTTTCGTTGGACTGGTCGACGTGCTCGATCCTGATCATCGCCACCTCGGGCGCGACGCGCGGTGAAAAGCCATGGCTCGACACCAGTTTGCGAAACAGCGCACCCAAAGTGGTCGGGCCATGACTGGCCGTGCGACGTTGCTTGAAGCCCGTTTCATCCTCCTTGCTGAACGGCGCCGCCGTGGCCACCAGCGTCAGGCGAAACGGGAACAGCGTCGGCGTCAGACGTGTCACTTTGAACTGGCCCTTGTCGACCAGCCCCGACTCCAGATAACCGACCTCCAGGCCGATTTTTTCGCCCAGATCCGGCAGCCCTTCGAGGCCTTCAAGATCGATGGTCAACGTCAGTTGATCAGACTCGAAACCGGCAGCGTCGATGTGTTCCCAACTGATCAGGCGTTGATTGAGCAGATCCGCGTTTGCGCCGTAAATCTTAACGACCGGCGTAAAACCCAGTGTCATGCAACCTCCTTAATCCCATGCCGTAACCGGTTTGATCGTGGCCGGTTTCGAGTCGAGTTCCGGCAACGTGACCCAGACGCCCGCCGGCAGGATCGGGCCGTGTTCGGCCAGGGTCGGGTTGAGTGTCCACAGGGCCTCTTCGGCGGTGTCATCACTGCGCCCGGTTTCGCGGTAGAGCAGCAGATTCACCGAATCACCGGCCACGCTTCGGACTTTACGCATTGTTGAACTCCGCTAGCTCAATGACCCAGTCAACGACCATTGCCGTGCCGTCATCGATGATCTGGCTCTGGGTTTCCTGAATATTGTTGATTCGCCACAGGCCCCAATTGCGACCGATGCCGTCAATCAACGGCAGCGGGATACGCTGGGCCTGCAACGCGCGCAATTCGTCGAGCCGATCCATGGCCACGGCATACATCGACTTGCCGGTGATAGTCAGGGTTTCCGGTTTTTGCCCGGTCTGGCTGGACTTGGGTTTGCTGGTGAGAATCTGGATTTCGCTCCAGCCTCCATCGGACTTGCGCGCCAGCGAGCTGTAGGCGAAGTCGCGCGACAGGCCGAAGATGAAACTGCCCAGCGCCATTTGTTGTTTCATCAGGCGACTCCATCGGTCAGGGCTGCGTCACGGCGGGTGGCGAGAGCGTTGGTGCCTACTGCGGGTGTGAATGCGGTATCGAAATGGTTGCGCATAACCTGCGAAACCACATCGCCGATTTTTTCGGCATTGAGCACATCACCGCCGCTGATCTGCACTAACGGCGAGTAGGTGTAATTGGACAGTTGCGTCTGAGCGCTGGTCAGATCCTTGGCCACTTGCGCGGGGGGCGCGAGTTTGTCATCGGCAGGTTTCCCCCATTGTTCCCCCACATAGGAGCCGAGCATTCCGCCCAGAGTGCCGCCGATGAATGTGCCAATACCAGGTGCAATGAACGAGCCGATCGTGGCACCAATCGCCGTTCCAGCCAACTCGCCGGCAGCACCTTTGACAGCTTGATCATCGCCGTCACGCCAGCCCTTCAAACCTGCGTAAGCGGCATGACCAATCGCCAGCGGAGCGCTCATCTTGAAGGCGGGCAATGATTTGACCAGCGGCGGTAGAAGCTTGGATTTGGCGCCATCGACCAGCGGCATGAGCTTGGCAGTCGCGCCGCTGAGCCAACTCGGGCGCATGCTTTTGGCCATCTCGCCGACCATTTTCACGCGGGTTATCGCATCGTCAAACATCGGGGCGATTTTGGCCGTCATCGTGCTCAAACGTCCGCCTCGACCGGCGCCAGAGGAAGGAACACGAGACCGCGCGCTGGACGGTGCACGTCGACCGGGGCGCTTTCTTTTAGGCCCCTCGCCGCCGCCGTCGTCACCGCCATTGATCACATCGGCAATATCAGCGGGCAATCGCGCCGTCGCCAGACGCAACAGTTTCGAGTTGACCGCATCCAGCACCGAGGCGACCCCGGTCTTCAGTACACCACCGACGAACGGCATGGCGGCCACACCGGCCAGCGTGAGGCCAGCCGCCAGGAACGGCAGTGCTTCAGCAGCTGAACTCAAGCCATTGACCACAGCCGTTAGCGACACTGCCAGCGCGTCAGTCATGGGCGCGAGTGCATTTCCCACCGCTGTCGACAAACGATTAAGACTCGCATCCAGCGCATTCCAGCGCCCTTGTGACGTATCGCCAAAGGCTTCGGCCGTTTTCGTCGCGGCACCGGCGCCGGAACCCAGTTCCGACGTTGCGTATTGGTGCTTGTCGGACACCCGAGTGAAGGCGGTCTTGACGTCGTCGGGCTTCTTCAGCAACTCAAGAATGCTGGTACTGCTCTCGCCAAACAGCGTCTTCGCCGTGGCTGCACGTTCGGGTACGGATTGTTTGCCAAGTGCTGCGAGTACCGAATCAATCGCACCCGGCGCATCCGTGCGCATCTTCTCACGCAATGATTCGGGGTCCAGGTGCAACCGGGTCATCGCCGAACGCTGTTCGGCTGACGCAGCATTTTCCTTGCCGAAGACCGAGGTAAAGCTCTTCAACGCCGTACTGGCAGCGTCCTTGTCGGCCCCGCTGTTCAACAGCGCAGTGGCAAATGCTGCAACCTGTTCCGGTGTCATTCCCGATGCAACAGCGCTCTCGCCAGAGCGTTGAACGACCGCGCCGATATCGGCAGGTTTGGCGTCCAGACCGCTGCTGCCCAGGTAACTGACCGCATCGGCCAGATCCTGACCTTGGTATCGATCCAGCTTCAAGGAGGAACGCCAGACCGCAAGCATTTCCCCCGCGGCCTTGACGTCAAGCCGGAAGGCCGTGGCATTGATCGCCGCGTCGCCGGAGTACGCTCTCAGCTCTGTCGCTCGCTGATCACCCTTGGCGCCGTCGGCAATACCAGCTCGCGCCCCGACCTGCTGGATTTGCAACAGATCCGCACCCGTCGCGCCACTGGCTGCAACCGACCGCTGAGTCGCGAGTTCCAGCGTTTGCTCCGAATGCGCTTGAAGCTGGTCTTTGTTGAGTCCAATCAACTGATTGAGCTCAACCAGCGCCGTCTCGTTAGCCATCGCCGGCTGCAGTTTTTTCGGGGGGTGGACGCTGCTCGATTTCCGCCTTGAGTTTTGACTTCGGCTCACTGTTGGCGGCTGGCGGCGCCGCGACGACCTTGAACAACGATTGCTGGCTGACCAGCAGCTCGCGCAGCTTGATCTGCTCCTGAGTCAGCAAGCGAATATCCACGCTTGCCAGCAACAGTGTCAGGTTCAGATCCTGCAGCGGTTTGCCGAGGTTATTGGGCAGGGTAATTCCGCCAGATGGGGTGCCGCTCTCACCGGCGTATGCGAGCGCGTATTTGTTCTCTGCCATGCCGCTCTACTCCTGTTTCACGCCAAGGCGAGTGATCGCTATGTCGTAGCGGCGCAACGCCTTTTCGGCGTCCCACTCCAGAATCTCCGCCTCACTTACCGGGTAAATGAGCGGGACGATATCGAGGATTACTTCGATGTCGCGTTCCGAAAGTAGGCCGCCGGCTGGTTTAAAAAATCGTCGATGCGCACCTGCAATTGGGTCCAGTCCGGGACGCTCATGTGGGCCAGATCGGGGATCATCAGACCGGTGCAGTGGGCAGTGATGAACTCGGCGCGTTCCTTGGCCGTTTTCAGTTTCTTCATCACTTTGGTCGCGCGCAGTGCGGGCATTTCCAGCGACAGCGAGGTCACGGTACGGCCGGTCACGGCGAGCGGTTGCAGCAGCTGCACTTCGTCAGGATCGTCGGACTTTTCCGCGTCCTCGACCTGCTCCAGAAAGTACGACGCCGGACGGGTCGACATCTCGTGCACGTACTGGGCGATGCTCACGTAGTCCGGGCGTTTGAGCTGGTCGAGTTCCTTGACCGACAGGCCGGTGGCGAGCAGCGCCAGTTCGAAGAACTGATCGTCTTCATCATCACCGGCGCGCTCCAGCGCTTCTTTTTGCGCGGCGTAGAACAGTGGCTTGAGCTGGATCTGCTCGATCTGCGCGCCGTCGTCGCCGGTGATCGGCGACAGCAGGTCATGCTGGGGTGGCATCCACGACATGTATGAAGTCCTTGGTGATTCTTTTAGATCCACTGTGGGAGCGAGCTTGCTCGCGAAAGCGGCCAGACATTCAGCATTGATGGCCACTGACCTGGCGCCTTCGCGAGCAAGCTCGCTCCCACAGGGTTTTATGATTGCCTGTAAGCCGGGGTTACGGCATCAGCACCGCACGACGCGCATCACCGAGGATGTCAACGCCGTTGAGCACGAATTTCTGGGTGCGCACGTCGATGTCGATCACCGGTACGCCGTTTTCCAGGCGGTTGTAAGTGCGGCAGGACAGCTCCAGGTTGGTCTTGGGTTTTTCGCCCATTTTCACGGCGGTTTCTTCAAGAGATTTCAGCTTGCCGCCGACCGTGTGATAGGTGAACCAAGTGTTGCCGTCCTGATCCTGACCGGCTTCACGCACGTTCAGCAGGATGTCGTCGCCCAGCTTCACGCCCAGTGCGAGCATGACTTCGGCACCCAGGCCCTGCAGGGTCAGCTTGGCGTTGAGCGCTTTGCCACCCTTGGCCATTTCTTCGACGATGAAACGGCCGCCACGCATTTCTTCCACGTCGAATTCGATCTTCGGTGGCGTGAATTCCTCAACGGTCGCCGACAACGGCAGGCCTTGCAGGGTGGCCGCGATGGCCTGTCTTACGCGGTTGGTAAACATTAGAGAACGTCCTCCAGGAACTGCTCGATGATTTCATCGCGGGCGTTGAGTTGATAAACCATGTGTTCGTTCGGCGCGTAGCGGCCGTAGTCGATGACCACGTACCAGGTGCCGTTCTTGTACTTCTCGACGCTGTTGAGTTCCGGGTGCAGGTACACGCTGCCGCCAGGAATGGTTTCGTCGGCGACCAGGGTTTGCAGCCAGTCGTTGATGCGCTTGACCTCCTGATCCATGAACGACTTGGTCAGGTTCTTGGCCATGGCTTTCTGGCCGGCCTTGACCAGCTTGCGGCTGATCGCATCTTCGAGGCCGACGTAGCTGATGAACTTGCCGGTGATCGAGCGGTTACCCAGCAGCGAGAAGCCGCCGAGCACGGTGCGGGCGTAGTAGCTGACGCCGTAACGGTTGAGCAGATCGCCTTCGGTGGAGGTGTCGAGGATGTTGTATTCAACGACGCGGGACACGTCTTCGGCGTAGGTCACCTGGTTGCCCGGGCTTTCCCACTGCTTGACCTTGGCCAGTGCGGCAATCGCCAGGCTGGACGGCGCGAGGAACACGTTTTTCTTCGCCGCTTTCGAGTACACCGCCGGCATGTTGTGCACCACCAGGCAGCGGTCGAAACCGAGGTCGGCGCCACCCAGTTCCTGGCTGTAAGTCACTTGATCGGCGACCGAGGCATCCTTGCCATCCAGCACCACACGGGCCTTGATGCGCTTGCCGAACGAGGCGAACTCGCTAGCCACCGCTTTGGTGCCGGTGAAGCCTGGCGCGCCGATGATGGTCAGGTCTTCCGGGACGCTGCCCAGTGCGGCCAGACCGAGCTTGCGGCCGGTGGTTGGCTCAACACCGCCGATCACTGCGTTGACGGTGTCGGCCGGGGTCGCGCCCGCTTCGACGATCACCACGTACACCGGCACCTTGACCACTTTGAGGATCTGGTAAACCGCGTGATACAGCGTGCCCTCTTCGGCGCCGGTCGGATCGAGCAGCGCGTGGGTAGTGAAACTGTTGATGCGGAACGGTGCGTTACGCGGAATCAGCGGATCGGCTTTCGGCGCGGTGCCGACCAGACCGATGACGTTGTCAGCCAGGCCACCCATGGCCTCGGGGGATTCAGTGGCATTGACGCTAATGCCGTTGTGCTCGAAGTTCAAAACCTCAGCCATGGTTAGTCAGCCTTCTTGGCAGCGGCCTTTTTGGCCTGGGTGGTAGGTGTTTTCAGTTCCAGTCGCCCGGCGCTGTGCAGGGCACTGGCCTCGACGTCGAGCAGATCAAGGTCTTGACCGACGCTCGACCAGTGCCCACCGCCGGTGGGGAATGGAACGAGCACGGTGTAGGTTTGGCGGGTTGCCATTTTTCGTTTCTCCATAAACGGGAAAGCCCCTCGTGGGGAGGGGCTTTGGCGGGTGTTGATTTGTTTTAAGCGGATAAGAAAACGCCACGGGGTGCGGGGTGTTTACTGTAGAGATGAGACGGATGTCGCTGGTAGAGATTCCGGCCAACCTTCTTTGAGCATTTCCTCGGAGTAGCTGCCCGCCTCAATGGCCCGGAGCAACTCAAGCTCTCGGTCGAAGCAAGCCTGGACGTGCGCCCTTACAGCTTTGGCAATGGCGAGAATCTGCTCGGCGCCGATTTCGACAAAACCATTGAGGGTTTTGAAGTTGCAGCGGTACTCGGGGTCGAGAATCGCGGATAGTCCGGTGCTTGCAATCAGCGCCTGACTGTCTCGAGTGGTCTCGATACTAAGCGCGCCTACGAAGATACCGGACGCCTCGTGTAAAAAGCGCTTGGCAGCAAACAAAGCTGGGTAATTTGGCTCAATCTTCGGAAGCGGCGATTTGACCACTTCTCCATCGACCAACTGCCACACACCGTCTGTTTCATAGATCGTTCTCAGGAAGAGCTCATCGCTGATCTCGATTGCACCTTCAGGAATATTATTTCCATGTACTCCAGAGTCGTAACGACCCGAGAGGTTTTGCTGTTCATCAAATAGAACCAGTTTTACGCTCACAATAAATCCTCAGGCTTACCAGCCAATAGCGTTCCAATAGAACGCTTCCGCGACCCGCGTTCCGGAAAGGAAAGCACCCGCACTGAATCCTGCCTTACCCAGCCCATCAGTTCGAAGCATGACATTTGTATCTCGAGTGGTGCCGCCACCGATATAAGCGGCCCCATTGAGGGATACCAACCTCGTCGGAAATGTCATCGGGAACAAGACAGCCAGGTCTGCGGTCGCCGTGGTAGTGGTGGTGCCCCATTGAATAATCAATCCACTCGGGAGCTGCTGATAGCCGTTCGGTGACAACAACGCTGAAAATTCATTGGAATACTTCAGCGAAGAAGCGCCCTCCTCAACGACATAATTGTTGTCGCCACAAGTAACAACAAGATTGGAACCGCTCTGAACCGTAACACTGGTAAGCGTTTTAGCTAGCGCTACGATGGTGTCATTGCCCTGACGATTCAGTGTCACGTCAGCTGTTCCGATGTTTAGGACGTAGAACTTGGACCCAACGGGGCTGGCGACCAGTGGAGGCAGTGTCACGGCTCCCGGCCCGTTTATAACGATTCTGCGCCCGGCCATGGCCGGAGTCAGCGAAGCCGGTAAAGTCACGATGTTCGTCTGACCGCTGAAATTTCCTAGCGCACGCTGAACGAACTCTGTGGTGGCAAGTGCCTTGCCGGTGTCGAACTGTGGCTGAGTGGTGAATACAGGTGCGCTGATAACACTTGTGTAGCGGATGGCGATGCTTCCACCTATCAAACGCCATTGTCCATTTAACCTGATGAACTCTGCCGTATCCCCCAGACCAAGAACAATTGGCCCAACAACCCCGGTCGACGTATTCAGGGTGTCTCCACCAGCGTTGGCGGAAATCGTTACAGCCCCGGTACCAGCGTTGACTATCGTGATGATCGCAGTTGCCGTAGCGGGAACCGACGAGGTCGGCGGGAGGGTGCAAGTGATCGGTCCGGCATTCGAAAGACTGACTAGCCCACCAATGTCAGCCAGCGTCACGACATAACTAGTACCAACCGATTTGAACGACGAATATTGCAATCCATGGCGCCGCACGAACTCAGAGTTGACCAGCAACTGACTACCATCGAATTGCGCCGGCGTTGGACAGGTCGGCCCCCCCTCAAACGCGGGCGACATCAAACGGGCAAAACCTGCCGTCACGTCTTGGAACGTCAATGGGGTTGTATCAAGTACTATCGGGCCATCTGTAGTCAGCTGCCAGATCGTATCAGCGAGGGTTGCCCCTGCTTCCACCGTAACCTCTAGATTAGGCGTTACCTTCGCACTGGTATCCGCATCTTTCGCCCGAATCCAGGAACCATTTGCCGCAATGTAAATTCCGTTGTCTTTTGCTTGCGTCTGGTTTTTAACGAGCACGCGATCGCCTGAAATGACAGCAACCGCGTCAATCATTTGGGCGCCGCTCAATACGATATTTGCCTTGGTTGCGACCCGTACCGACTGTTTTTTGTCGAGCTTAGCCAGTTCATCCGCCACGTAACCAGCCACCCACGCACGGGTGGCCTTGACCACCGTGTCGTCGATCAGCAACGTCACCAACGACGCATTGCTGGTCTCAAAAATCGAGCGAATGTAGAACTCTTTACCCGAGCCCGACGTCGCCAACACCGGCTTGAACGACTCCGGGTATTTGACGATGGCGTAGAGAATACCGGTGTCGGTCCACAGCCCCGCTTCACGCACGTACCAGCCGCCGATGTCCGGGGGGGATGGTGACTTCGGCGAGCAGCCAGCTCGGATTCTTCTCGTCCTGGAACAGCGCGTTGAGCGGACCGCGCCAGACTTCGCGTTTCAGCGCGGTAGCCGTCGCGGCCGGGTTGTAGACCGCGCCGCCGCCGTCGCCGACGGAAATCTGCGTCAACTTGATCGGCAAACCCGCGGCCTTGCACGCCGTTTCGTAGGCAATCCCTGCGTTGGTGAGCAGGGTGTAATAGTCAGCCATTCAGGCCCCCTGAGGATAAATAGTGGATGTTTCGACGGCGTACATGCCGGCAGCCAGGAACGCCTCTCCCGAGGTTTCGAGCCCCTCGATGAACACCGGATAAACCGTGGTCAGCTCACCGCAAAAGGTCGCAGCGGCAATGGAATGACTGCCGAACGCGCTCAAGCCAACTGTCACCGAAAGAATGTCCCGTTCGCTCTTGGCATCGGCCAGACGCCGGTCGAGACGGGCGTCGATTTCTGCGCTGTAAGGCTGCTCGCTGAAGGCGCGTACGCTGAAGCTGTAAGGCACGCCGGGCGGCGTCTGTTCGTACCAGGCGCGGACTTCGGGGCGCAGTTGCAAACCCTTGGCCGCGTTCTCCAGCGCCTTGCGGGTGCCCGCCTGGCGCGCAGTGGGCCAGGCCAGTTCGACGGTCAGGCGCTTCTCAGTTTCCGGTGCGCTGGTGCTCCATTCGGCGACACCGCGATCCGCTGCCAGATACGGCAGGAAGGCGACCGGCGTTTCGTTCGGATTCATCAGTTCGGGGAACGGCGGCGCGATGCGATCAAGCAGTGCGCCGAAGCCCAGATCCAGTCCACGTTCGAGTGCCGAGCTGTTGGCCGGCAGCAACGTCGGGCGATGCGTTGGCTCACTCATAGCGTCAGCACCTCGACCTCGACCGCCGTGCAGTACGGCGCCTCGAAGGCGCTGGTGATGATCGGCGCCAGCGGCTCAAGAATCTGCAGTTGCACGGCGCCGGCGCTGTGCAGTGTGTAGTCGATCCAGCTCGGATCGACCCGCCCTTCGAGGCGATGGCAACTGTCGGCGTAGGCTTGCAATTGCTGTTGTGCGGCGACTTTGGTCAGGCCCGAGTCGGGGCCGGAATTGATCTTCGCCACCACGCGAATCTTGTAGCGCTGAATGTCGGCAGCCTTGACCGTGACGAGGTCGGTTTCCGGTCGCACATCAGGGCGGGCGAAGTGCTGACGCACGCCATCAAGCAGGGCTTGCGACGGTGTCCCATCTCCCTCCCGAGCGAGCACCGTGACCTGCACTTCGCCCGGTGCGGTGCGGCGACCGTTGCCGTCCTTGACCTGTGCGGCGAGGCCGTCCGGGTTGAAGGTGTAGGTGACATTCACCACACCTCCATCCGTCGATTCGACCTTCACCGTTGGCCGTTCACCGAGGGTGAATACCTCGCGGCGATACTGCATCCGCGAGCCCGCAGCCGGGGGCATGTGGCGCCAGGTAATAACGCAGCCGGGCGTCGTCGTCGCTTTCATAAATCGGTGGTATTGGCGGGAAGGCTGCTGGGTCGCCCGCGTCGAGCAACTGCCTTTCAAGGCCCATGTCCGCCAGGCGTGCGTCGAGGTTGCTGCCGGTCGCCCACCACGCCAGCATCTGCTTGATGCGGGCGTTGTATTTGCGCTCGTGGGTTTGCAGGCGTACGCAGAAGGCTTCCAGCGCCAGGGTCAGCAGTTCGCTCTCGTTGTCGAGGCTGGTCTTGAGTTTCGCTGCGCTGTCCGGCGCTCGGGCGCCGACGTACTCGACGACGAAGGTCTTGAACTCGGCGAGCAAGTCTTCGAAGGCGTCGACAGTGATCAGCGCCGGTTCGGCCAATTGATTCTGGCCGGGGATCAACATGCTCATGTCACGACCTCGAATGTCTGTTGACGGTTTTTCCAGGTACCGGCGAAGCGCAGCAGCAGACCCGCGCCCTGGCGGCTGGCGACGATCACGCTCGGCTGAAAATCGCTGATCCCGTTCTGCGTGTTGTAAAACGCTTGAGCCGCGTGGCTCTGGGCCAGAAGCAAAACGTCGTCACCGAGGTTCTGCCCCAGCAGCGTGGGGATCAGCGAGCCATAAAGGGGCCTTTTTTGCCGGGTGCCCAGCGGCGTGGTCAGGGCTCGTGTCGCGCGCTGCACAAACTGCAGCCAGTCGTCGACCGTGGCCCCGGAGTCTCTATCGATTCCGATCATGGGAAGCTCTTGATTCAGGGGCTGATGACGCGGCCCTGGTGATCCACCAACGGGCCGCTGAAGTGCACGCCCGAGGCGTCGATGCTCAGGCCGACGCCGCCCAGTTGCAGGCTGATCAGCTGCGGCGTCATCGTCAGTTGCGCCGGGCCGATGCTCAGTGCAAGCGATTCGCGAGAACCGGTGAAAGCCGCCGGGCCGTTCTGCCAGTGCAGAATGTGTGTGGCGTCGTCGTAACCGCTTTCAGTGCCGTCGACATAAACGCGGCGCGTCAGCGTCGGTACCGTCGCCGTCGGCGGAAATCGGTCACTGTTGAGGCCGAACAACGCCACGCTCTGCGCGCCGCTTTCACCGCTGCCGTAGTTGAGCAACAGACACTGCTCGCCCACGCTAGGAATCCGCGATTCGCTCTGCGTTCCGGCGCTCGGGTTGAAGAACTTGATGGCTGGTGTCAGCAGTCCACCGTGGCTGACCTGGCAAGTGTTGCTCGCCGCATCGACTGTCTGACAGATGCCGATGCGACAGAAACTCTCGGCGCGGCGGTGCAAGTCGTCGATCTCCGCTTCCATCTCCGCCAGCCGCTCGATGATCGGCCCCAGTTGCATGCGCAGTACTGCGTCGAACATCGGTCAGGCCTCCAGCACGGTGTATTGGTCGGGGTCGTCGATGTTGCTGACTTCCCAGGTACGGGCGAATTTGGGCGTACCGAGCGGGTCGTCGAGCAGCGTCGGGCCGAGGTAGAGGGTCTGGGTGAAGGTCAGGGTCCACGCCTTGTATTGCTGCTCGGCGCGGATGAGCACTGACGGCAAACCATCAATGTTCATCGGCAAATCGCATTGATCGCCGGGCAGGTTCCAACGGTTGTCGGTGATCAGGTTTTTCAGCACCGCGATCAGATCGCACGCGGCAAATGCACTCGCAGAAAGTGCCGGAATGACTTGCAGCGATACGGTCATGACGTGGGCGATACGTCCGTCGGCGCCACGCACTCCGGGCGCATTACGGTCGAAGTCAATCAATGCCCAGGCCTGAGCGCCAGGTGCTGTGAAGTCGTCGTGATTGCCAACCTGCAGAGTCAGGCCGGCGCTGTTGCGCAAGGTTGTCGCCATCGCCGTGAACAGCTGCGAAGGCTGCTGGATCGGTGCGGGCATGCATGACCTCCTTTTCAATTGTCCACGCGCAGCCCCGCCGCATCAGTTGCAGCGAGGCAGGAAAGTGTTGAGTTACTGGGGATCGCGCGGCGGGGGAACTTCGCCGACGCCGATGCGCTTGGCGGCCCAGCGTTCGTACAGACCGATGGCGACGTCGGCACCGGCCATGGCGGTCAGGCAACCGAAGGCACCAGCGGCCCAGATGGATAATCCGGCGGCATACAGCAGCATGATCGCCGAGACGCCGCAGATCATGCAGGCGCCGGAGCGCAGGGCCAGACGCCGCAGCAATGACCAGCCGCGGGCGCCCTCCTTGTCGGCGCGCCACATTTCGCCGGACACCCCGCCCACTACGGCGAGGAGGATGACCAGCCAGATCGGCATGTCCGCCAACGCTTGTTGCTCGTTTGTCATGTCACGCCTCCTGGTTCTAGTTGATGAGTATTGTGTGTTGGGTTCAAGCGATGTCTCTTCAGGTAGGCATTCCAAAAAGCCCGGCGCCAATGCACCGGGCTTTTCAGTAATGCGCTCCTTCGCCTTCCTTCAAATCCTGTATTCGAGAAGGAAGCTGACTTTTCGGCGCTACTGGCGCGGTACGAGTCCGTTCAAATTGTTTTTCCGACCGCGGTCCCTGCCCGCCGGATAACTGCTCTTGGTGCTTTACGCTGCACACCCGGGTCAGTTGCCAACCCTCTGAACCGTTGAGGCCGGTTCATCGCTGCCTGTTCTTGTGGAACTAAAGAGCTGTTGTTGCCAGCCGCTTTGTCGAGCGGCTTGGTGGCAAGAATATGCATGGATGCATATACAGTCAATGCATAAATGCATTTATTTATGCGCAAGAAATGCACGGACGCATGCAGACCGCATAAATCAAGGCGTCGAGGATTTTGTTCAGACGAAAAAAAACCCGCCATGCGGCGGGTTTTCCGAGACGGTGAAATCTATCGGGCGTACATGCCCCACCAGAAGACGTGACCGAGGATGACAATCTGCTCTTCCTGCATGTCCTGGAAGCTGTAGTCCTCGTCCGGATGCTCATCGCGGTTGAAGCTGCGCAGACGGATGCCGGTAGGCAGGCGATAGAGTTGCTTCACGCGCAATTGACCGTTGTGGTTGATCGCGTACAGGTCGCCATCGATGATGTCGCCAATGCCGCACTTGCCGGCGTTGACTCCGACCGTGGCACCGTCCCGCAACACCGGCATCATGCTGTTACCGCGCACTGTCACGCATTTGGCCTGGTCGAACTGCACACCGTTATGGCGCAGGCTGCGCTTGCCGAAGCGCAGGCTAGAGCGTTCGCTCTCTTCGATGACGAATCTTCCTGATCCAGCAGCCAATTCAACCTCGCGAAGAAAGGGCACCGACACCTCGTCGTCATCGACAGGGGTATCGTCGTCCCACAGGCTTATGTCCTTGAGTTCCGCATGCACGTCATCGCGCGCGCCGCCGGTCGCGGTCGGGACATCCGCGCGGCCACGCAATTGATCAGTGCTCACATTGAAGTATTCGGCAATCTTCGAAATGTGTTTATCCGAAGGATCGACGATCTTCCCGCTGAGAATCCGCGAGAGCGTTGATTGAGGCACGCCGGTGCGACGGTGGAGCTCCGTGGGGGAGATCCCGTGCTGGTCGAGCAGTGCTCTTAAGACGGAGGATACGTTGCGTTTTTGCATAACGCGCATATTGCTTGAAGTTTTTTGTGAAGACAAATGCTAAATCGCATAGATAATGCATAAATAAATATTTGATGCAGAAACGCTTATGTAACCACTCACGCGTCATTCAGAACCAGCTTTCAGCTACCCCCTATCAACACTTGGCTCACCGCTTTGTGACCACTCCTCCTGCTGGCGGAAAAAAGCCCGTTCAATGGCGGGCTTTTGAAAATCGGATTTTATCGCTTACAAAAGAACGTGTCTCTCCAACCTTCCGAGTAGTCGACCATGGAAACTCTGGCCTCGGGGTTGCTCTGGAAATACTCTTCCCAATTAAACGTCTCTGTTTCATAACCAAAATGCTTGGCCATGAATTTTACAGCCTGGCGCGAAGGCCTTCCGACGATGGTGAAACCATTGCGAGTGAGGGAGTCAGTCCACGCCATCTGCTGATCATCTACCTGATCAAGCAGCATCTGAACGCCATACGGGTTGCCGTAAACCACACGTGGATCGTTATTGGATGGATCTGCCAACTCCTCGGACATTGGCGTAACTTCGGTGTCGATGACAACAAAGTTTGCGCCGGTGCGCTCAATCAGGTCGAACAGCTCGGCATGGCGAATAGTGTGGTAATAAAAGCCAAGACAGAAAACCACGTCAAAGGTCTTGCCTTTGATCTGGTCAAATACGTCACCTTGCAGGAACTCGTATCGAGAACTATCGATCCCGTACTCGGTGAACGTCTCAACAGCATTTGAAATCAATTCCTTGCGCGGCTCGATTCCGGTGACATGTGCAGCACCAGCCTGAAGGGAAGCAAAGGACCAACGACCATCATGGCTGGCAATGTCCAGAACTCGCTTCCCTCGAATCAGTTCAGCGTTTCGTTCCATGATGGCTCGGTACCGGGAGTTCAGGCGATCCGGAAACGGGCTCGTCTGGCTGGTCTTATAAAACCGAGGAAATTCATCAAAAAATCCCATGCTATTTTCCTTATATCTGTCTTCAGCGACGCACATTTAAAGGCTGGCATCATACACCAGAGCGCCCTTTACAAGGTTCGCGGAATTATTCTTTCCTGCATTAACCGCGCCCCAAGTGACTGAAGTGTCATGAAGTAGCCTGGTTCAGGGCTATCCGAGCCAGCCGGCAACAATGCCGAAAAATTCCCTGTACCATTAGACAGATATGAGTTTTCAAATAGACAGGTAGAGCTGAACTCCGCGTATGACCGACCTTTCAAACCACACCCCGATGATGCAGCAATACTGGCGCCTGAAGAATCAGCACCCGGATCAGCTGATGTTCTATCGCATGGGCGACTTCTACGAGATCTTCTATGAAGACGCGAAGAAGGCTGCCAAGTTGCTCGACATCACCCTGACCGCGCGCGGTCAGTCGGCAGGGCAAGCGATTCCGATGTGCGGGATTCCTTACCACTCGGCGGAAGGTTACCTGGCGAAACTGGTCAAGCTTGGCGAGTCGGTAGTGATCTGCGAGCAAGTCGGCGACCCCGCCACCAGCAAGGGCCCGGTGGAGCGTCAGGTGGTGCGGATCATCACCCCGGGCACGGTCAGCGATGAGGCGTTGCTGGATGAACGGCGCGACAACCTGATCGCAGCGGTGCTGGGCGATGAGCGTCTGTTCGGTCTGGCGGTGCTGGACATCACCAGCGGCAACTTCACGGTGCTGGAGATCAAAGGCTGGGAAAACCTGCTGGCGGAACTGGAGCGGGTCAACCCGGTGGAACTGCTGATTCCGGACGACTGGCCAAAAGACCTGCCGGCGGAAAAACGCCGTGGTGTGCGTCGTCGCGCGCCGTGGGATTTCGAGCGTGATTCGGCGCTGAAAAGTCTCTGCCAGCAGTTCTCCACGCAAGACCTGAAAGGCTTCGGTTGCGAAACCCTGACCCTGGCCATCGGTGCCGCCGGTTGCCTGCTGGCCTACGCCAAGGAAACCCAGCGCACCGCCCTGCCCCATCTGCGCAGCCTGCGTCATGAGCGTCTGGACGACACCGTGGTACTCGACGGCGCGAGCCGCCGCAATCTAGAACTCGATACCAACCTGGCCGGCGGGCGCGACAACACGTTGCAATCGGTGGTCGATCGTTGCCAGACCGCGATGGGCAGCCGCCTGCTGACTCGTTGGCTGAACCGTCCACTGCGCGATTTGACCGTGCTGCTGGCGCGGCAGACCTCGATCACTTGTCTGCTCGATGGCTATCGTTTCGAAAAGCTGCAGCCGCAGCTCAAAGGAAATCGGCGACATCGAGCGGATTCTGGCGCGGATCGGCCTGCGCAATGCGCGACCTCGTGACCTCGCGCGCCTGCGCGACGCGCTCGGTGCCCTGCCGCAACTGCAAGTGGCAATGACCGACCTGGAAGCGCCGCACCTGCAACGCCTGGCCACCACCACCAGCACCTACCCGGAACTGGCGGCGCTGCTGGAAAAAGCCATCATCGACAACCCGCCCGCGGTGATCCGCGATGGCGGCGTGCTGAAGACCGGTTACGACAGCGAACTCGACGAATTGCAATCGCTGAGCGAAAACGCCGGGCAGTTCCTGATCGACCTCGAAGCCCGGGAAAAGGCCCGCACCGGCCTGGCTAACCTGAAAGTCGGTTACAACCGCATTCACGGTTACTTCATCGAACTGCCGAGCAAGCAGGCAGAATCCGCGCCGGCCGATTACATCCGTCGCCAGACTCTCAAAGGCGCCGAGCGCTTCATCACGCCGGAACTGAAAGCATTCGAAGACAAGGCGCTGTCGGCCAAGAGCCGTGCCTTGGCCCGCGAGAAAATGCTCTACGAGGCGCTGCTGGAAGATCTGATCAGCCAGTTGCCGCCGTTGCAGGACACCGCTGCTGCACTGGCCGAGCTGGACGTGCTGAGCAACCTTGCCGAGCGTGCGCTGAACCTTGACCTGAACTGCCCGCGTTTCGTCAGCGAGCCGTGCATGCGTATCACCCAGGGGCGTCACCCGGTGGTTGAGCAGGTGCTGACCACGCCGTTTGTGGCCAACGACCTGAGCCTGGATGACAACACCCGGATGCTGGTGATCACCGGGCCGAACATGGGCGGTAAATCCACCTACATGCGCCAAACCGCATTGATCGTGCTGCTGGCGCATATCGGCAGCTTCGTCCCGGCGGCCAGTTGCGAGTTGTCGCTGGTGGACCGGATCTTCACCCGGATCGGCTCCAGCGACGACCTGGCCGGCGGCCGCTCGACCTTCATGGTCGAGATGAGCGAAACCGCCAACATTCTGCACAACGCCACCGAACGCAGTCTGGTGCTGATGGACGAGGTCGGTCGCGGTACCAGCACCTTCGACGGTCTGTCGCTGGCATGGGCCGCTGCCGAGCGCCTGGCACATCTGCGCGCCTATACTTTATTTGCCACACACTATTTCGAACTGACCGTGTTGCCGGAAGCCGAGCCGCTGGTGGCCAACGTGCACCTCAACGCGACCGAGCACAACGAGCGCATCGTGTTCCTGCACCACGTCTTGCCGGGACCTGCCAGCCAAAGCTACGGCCTGGCCGTGGCGCAACTGGCCGGTGTACCGAGCGAAGTGATCGCGCGCGCCCGTGAGCATCTGAGCCGGCTGGAAGACACCGCATTGCCGCACGAAGCGCCCAAGCCTGCCATCAAAGGCAAACCGGCGACCCCGCAGCAAAGCGACATGTTTGCCAGCCTGCCGCATCCGGTGCTGGACGAATTGGCGAAAGTGGATCTCGATGACCTGACCCCGCGTCGAGCACTCGAATTGTTATATGCACTTAAGAACCGGATCTAAGCAGCAAAGAACCGGATATAACGCAAACGGCTTCAAGCTGTTAGAATCTCGCGCGGTTCGGGATGCTGCCGGTTAATAGCCTGGCTGGCAGACATCGCTCCCGAACCTGGCGACCCCAACCGTGAAGGGGCTACGCTGCCGCCGCCTGAGGAGAAAATTAGAAATGACCTTCGTCGTCACCGACAACTGCATCAAGTGCAAGTACACCGACTGCGTAGAAGTCTGTCCGGTGGACTGCTTTTACGAAGGCCCGAACTTCCTGGTGATTCACCCGGACGAGTGCATCGACTGTGCCCTGTGCGAACCGGAATGCCCGGCCGTCGCGATTTTCTCCGAGGACGAAGTTCCGGAGGATATGCAGGAGTTCATTCAGCTGAACGTTGAATTGGCCGAAATCTGGCCGAACATCACCGAGAAGAAAGAATCGCTGCCGGATGCCGAAGAGTGGGATGGCGTCAAAGGCAAGATCAAAGACCTCGAACGCTGATCTGTCGCGCGTTACGAAAAGGCCCCTTGCGGGCCTTTTTGCTTTTGCGGGTTTTACTTTTCTACAGGCAAAAAAAGGGGCGGTTTGACCCGCCCACATTTTTTCCCTATTCCCTGTATTCCTTTTCATCGTCCTGATGAATCGCGTCCTGCGATGTCCGTTCCCCTCTTCCTTGAAGGGCGTGTCTGTCCGTCGACACAGTGCTGATATTAGAGAGTTCCCTGCCGAGAGCAATCGGCCTTCCAGGCTGGAAAGCACTGAAACAAGTCCTTCACATTAAAAAATAAGTATATGAATCAGTAGGTTATGTTTATTGTCGGGAAGCAATCGACGTCTGCCGTCCTGCAAAAATAGGGAACGCTTACGAAAGAGTAAGCCAAGGCTTACGCCGCGAGACTACAAATCCCAGCCCTCTCCTCTGTATCTGTAGGAACTGCCGAAGGCTGCGATCTTTTTGATCTTGCTTTAAAGATCAAAATCAAAAGAATCGCAGCCTTCGGCAGCTCCTACAGGGAGAGATTTCAGACAATAAAAAAGCCCCGAACCATTCGGGGCTTTTATGGATGGTTCTCAGAGGCGCTTACTGAAACAGCGACTCGCTCGACAGACCATTCTTCTCGAGGATTTCACGAAGGCGCTTGAGGCCCTCTACCTGGATCTGCCGCACCCGTTCCCGGGTCAGGCCGATTTCCAGGCCTACATCCTCCAGCGTGCTGCTCTCATGGCCGCGCAGGCCAAAGCGGCGAACGACCACCTCGCGCTGCTTGTCGGTCAGTTCCGAAAGCCATTGATCGATGCTCTGCGACAAGTCGTCATCCTGCAGCAGTTCGCATGGATCGGTCGGACGGTCATCCGTCAGGGTGTCCAGCAGGGTTTTATCCGAATCCGGACCCAGCGAGACGTCAACCGAAGAAACCCGCTCGTTCAGGCCGAGCATGCGCTTGACCTCGCCCACCGGTTTTTCCAGCAGGTTGGCGATTTCTTCGGGTGAAGGTTCGTGATCGAGCTTTTGCGTCAGCTCGCGTGCCGCCCGCAGGTACACGTTGAGCTCCTTGACCACATGGATCGGCAGCCGGATGGTCCGGGTCTGATTCATGATCGCACGCTCGATGGTCTGACGAATCCACCAGGTGGCGTAGGTCGAGAAGCGGAAACCGCGCTCGGGATCGAACTTTTCCACCGCGCGGATCAAGCCGAGGTTGCCCTCTTCGATCAGATCCAGCAGCGACAGCCCCCGATTGACATAACGCCGGGCAATCTTCACGACCAGCCGCAGGTTACTTTCAATCATGCGCTTGCGCCCGGCAGGGTCGCCACTTTGCGACAGACGCGCAAAATGAACTTCTTCCTCCGGGGAGAGCAGTGGTGAAAAGCCGATTTCGTTGAGATACAGCTGCGTGGCATCGAGTGCCCGAGTGTAGTCGATGTACTTGTGTTGTTTAAGTGAAGCGGAGTGTTTGGATTTGGAACGAACGGAAGGTGGAGCAGCCCCTTCATCATTCGACATCGAAGATTCCGAATCGATGCCGGCCTCCATAAGGAGAACCTCATCGTCGATGTCAAACTCCGGCACTTCTTTACTGAGAGCCATTGTTATAGTCCTTTGGTGAGTTCGACCCCAAGCTCAAGCGACGCCTTTATCCTTGGCAGCGCTGGAGCCTGTCCCCTCTACGCGACGGAACAGGCTGGCCTCAAATCAACGTCTGGGCAGGAACTGCAGCGGATCTACAGGTTTACCTTGTCGGCGAATCTCAAAATGCAGTTTCACCCGGTCTGTACCCGTTGACCCCATTTCGGCAATTGTCTGTCCGACCTTGACCTGCTGCCCCTCCCGTACCAACAGCCTGCGGTTATGTCCGTAGGCACTGACGTAGGTTTCGCTGTGTTTGATGATGACTAATTCGCCGTAGCCCCTTAAGCCACTCCCGGCGTAAACCACCGTCCCATCAGACGCAGCTAAAACAGGCTGTCCCAAATCTCCGGCGATATCAATTCCTTTATTCAAACTACCGTTTGAAGAGAATTTTCCAATCAGAATGCCATTAGATGGCCATCCCCAGCCGGTCGGGGCTGGCCCCGGTGGAGGCAGCGGAGCCGGGGCCGGTTTGCTCGCGACGGACGGTGCAGCCCCCGCAGAACCGGCGCCGGAACCGGTCACGGTAGTGGTCGTCGTGCCATTCGCCTGACGCCGGATTACCGTGGTTTTACTCGACGAAGACGGCGAAGAGCTGCTGTTGCTGACCACCGCCGTCGGCGTTGAGCCGGTGCGGCCATCAAAGCGAATTGTCTGACCCGGGTGGATCGTATACGGCGTAGGAATATTGTTCCGGGCCGCGAGGGCTTTGTAGTCCCAGCCGTAGCGAAAAGCGATGGAAAACAGCGTATCACCCGGACGGACTACATACTGCCCGGTCGTTACCACGGGACGTTGAGCCGCCGCACTGTTGCGATCGACCACCCGCACGTTGCTCGATTTGGTGCTGGAGCAACCGACCAGCAAGGTGCTCAATACAAGGCCAGTCACCAGGCGCTGAAAGCTCGTGTTACCCATACGCTGCGCAATGACTGTGAGACTCACCCGCCGCTCCCTTTGTGGTGGCTTAAATATGTGGAATGCCGAATCGCGGCAAGTAGTGTCGCAAGTATAACGGGCCGAATGGGCTTTACCGTTAAAGATGCGAAAACGCTTCACGCACACGTTTGCCTTTGGGCAATTCGTAGCGTTTAAACCTTCGCTGCCGGTGTAAGACACAGGCCAACGCAAGGAATTCAGCGCGCGCAAATAAATGCTCAGGCCAGTGGGCCATTGAGCAATGGCACGAAGCGCACCGCCCCCAGCACGTGACGGGAAAAACCGTGTTCCTCACGCACGATCAGCATCAGTTGCTGCACTTCTCCAGAGCCGACCGGAATCACCATCCGCCCGCCCGGTGCCAGCTGATCGAGCAACGCCTGCGGCACGTCGGTCGCAACGGCGGTGACGATGATGCCGTTGTACGGCGCCAACGCCGGCCAGCCTTCCCAGCCATCGCCCCAGCGGAACACCACGTTGCGCAGGTTCAGCTCGACCAGACGTTCCTTGGCCCGGTCCTGCAGGACCTTGATGCGCTCGACCGAGAACACCCGCTCAACCAGTTGCGACAGCACCGCCGTCTGATAGCCCGAACCGGTACCGATTTCCAGCACCTTGTCCAAAGGCCCGGCCTCCAGCAGCAGCTCGCTCATGCGCGCCACCATATAAGGCTGGGAGATGGTCTGGTTGTGGCCAATCGGCAGCGCGGTATCTTCATAGGCACGGTGCGCCAGCGCTTCATCGACAAACAGATGACGCGGCGTACGGCGGATCACTTCCAGCACCTTGGCGTTGGACAGGCCTTCTTCATAGAGGCGCTGGATCAGACGTTCGCGCGTACGCTGCGACGTCATGCCGATGCCGCTGCGCATTCTGTCTTCGTGTTCACGAGCCATTAGCGCAGTCCCTCCAGCCAGCCGTCGAGATGCCTGAAGGCATCATTGAAGGTGCGATCGAGCTGCAACGGGGTGATGGAAACGTAGCCCTGCATCACTGCATGAAAGTCGGTGCCTGGCCCGCCGTCCTCGGCATCGCCGGCAGCGGCAATCCAGTAACCGGCCTTGCCACGCGGGTCGACCACTTTCATGGGGGGCTGCGGCGCGGGCGCGATGGCCCAGACGGGTCAGTTGAATGCCACGAATATGGTCGATCGGCAGATTGGGAATGTTCACGCTCAGCACCGTGCGCGGTGGCAGGTCCAGCCCGGCATGGGCCTCGACCAGTTTGCGCGCGAAATGTGCGGCTGTCGCCAGGTTGTCCACCTGGCGCGAACACAGCGAAAAACGCAAACGAAGGGCGCTCGAGAAAGCGCCCTTCGAGGGCGGCGGCCACCGTGCCGGAATACAGCACGTCATCGCCCAGATTGGCACCGAGATTGATCCCGGAAACCACCATGTCCGGTTCGCGCTCCAGCAGGCCGTTGAGGCCCAGATGCACGCAGTCGGTCGGTGTTCCGTTGAGGCTGATGAAACCATTGGCCAGGTATTGCGGGTGCAGCGGACGGTCGAGCGTCAGCGAACTGCTGGCGCCGCTTTTGTCCTGCTCCGGGGCGATAACCACGCATTCGGTGTAATCCGCCAGCGCAGCATAAAGCGCGGCGAGACCGGGTGCGGTTACCCCATCGTCGTTAGAAATCAGAATACGCATGGGCTGTCCGTCTGCCCCACCGGCACCAGATCAACGAGTTCGCGCACCAATACGGTGGCGAAGCATCCGGCCGGGAGGACGAATTCCAGTTGCAGAATGTCAGGCTGGGGATAATGCCACGACAACCCGCCAATGGGCAGCCGCAGGATGCGACGTTCGTGGTTCATTCCGGCGTTGATCAGCCAATCGCGCAGATCCGCCTCGCGAGCAGCAATCCCCTGCTCCAGATCATGGACAGCGCCGGTGGCCGGTGAGTCACCTTCGCCCCACTGCGGGCCGGTCGGGTGCAGGTCGAGAATCGCCAGGCGCGGATCGCTGCATTCGGCCTCACCGGCCGGGAAAAAAACTGCGGCTGTCGGTGAACGCCAGCAGATCGCCGACTTGCGCCTGCTGCCAGGTGCCATCGGCCACCCGCGCCGCCAGCACTTGATTGAACAGAAAACTGCGCGCCGTCGACAGCAGCCGCGAGCGCACATTGCGCTGCTCGGGCAATGCCTTGCGCGCAGCCCAGACACGCGCATCAACGACGTTGCCGCCGTCATGGCCGAAACGCTGGGCACCGAAATAATTGGGAATGCCTTGTCTGGCGATCAGTTGCAGACGCTGCTCGATTGCGTCCTTGTCGCCGGCGAACTGGGTCAGGCGCAAGGTGAAGCCGTTGGCCGAATGCGCGCCGCGTTGCAGCTTGCGTTTGTGGCGCGTGGTCTTGAGGATCTTCAGCGTGTCGTTTTCCGCCGCCGACAGATCCGGATCAGCCTTGCCCGGCAGTTGCACGCTGAACCACTGACGGGTCAGCGCCTGACGATCCTTGAGCCCGGCATAACTGACGGTGCGCAACGGCACCCCGGCGGCTTGGCAATCCGCCGCGCTGCCTCTTCGGTGTTCAAACCGCGTTTTTCCACCCAGATCCACAGGTGTTCGCCATCACCGCTGAACGGGATGTCGAGCACCTCATCGACCTGAAAATCTTCGGCGATGGCTTTCAGAACCGCAGTGCCGAGAGGTTCGCCATAGGCGCGCGGGCCGAGCAGTTGCAGTTCGTTCATGCGCGCAGCAACAAGGCAACGGAATGCACGGCGATGCCTTCTTCGCGACCGACAAAGCCGAGCTTTTCAGTGGTGGTAGCTTTCACGTTCACTTGATCCAGTTCAACTTGAAGATCGGCGGCGATCAACGCACGCATCGCTTCGATATGCGGGGCCATTTTCGGTGCCTGGGCGACGATGGTGTTGTCGACGTTGCCGACTTTCCAGCCCTTGGCGTGGATCAGCGCGACCACATGACGCAGCAGCACGCGGCTGTCGGCGCCCTTGAATTGCGGGTCGGTGTCCGGAAAGTGTTTGCCGATATCACCCAGCGCGGCCGCGCCGAGCAAGGCATCGCTCAAGGCGTGCAGCAGGACGTCACCGTCGGAGTGAGCGAGCAGCCCGAAGCCGTGTGCAATGCGCACGCCGCCCAGAGTAATGAAATCGCCTTCAGCGAAACGGTGCACATCGTAGCCGTGGCCAATACGCATAAAAAAAACGCCCCGATTTTTGTCAGGGCGTGATTCTACCTGCATTAACCGCGCAGGGCGCGTGCGTGATGCTGCAAGTGGTCATCTATGAAGCTTGAGATGAAGAAATAGCTGTGGTCGTAGCCCGGTTGCAGGCGCAACGTCAGCGGATGACCCGCTTGTTTTGCCGCTTGTTGCAGGGCTTCGGGCTTGAGCTGGTTTTCGAGGAAGTCGTCGCGATCACCCTGATCGACCAGTAACGGCAGTTTTTCGCCGGCCTCGGCAATCAGCGCGCAAGCATCCCATTCTTTCCACTTCGAACGGTCTTCACCCAGATAGCGCGAGAACGCCTTCTGTCCCCACGGGCAATCCATCGGATTGTTGATCGGCGAAAACGCCGAGACCGACTGGTAACGCCCCGGATTGCGCAGCGCACAAACCAAAGCGCCGTGGCCGCCCATTGAATGGCCGCTGATGCTGCGTTTGTCCGACGCCGGGAAATGCGCTTCAACCAATGAAGGCAATTCCTGCACGACATAGTCATGCATCCGATAGTGCCGCGACCACGGTTCCTGCGTGGCATTCAGGTAGAACCCGGCGCCGAGGCCGAAATCCCAGGCGCCATCCGGATCACCCGGCACATCCGGGCCGCGCGGACTGGTGTCCGGTGCGACGATGATCAGGCCAAGTTCGGCGGCCATGCGCATCGCGCCGGCCTTTTGCATGAAGTTCTCGTCGGTGCAGGTCAGACCGGACAGCCAGTAAAGCACTGGCAACTTGCCGCCCTGTTCCGCTTGCGGCGGCAGGTACACGGCAAACACCATGTCGCAACCAAGCACGTCGGAACGGTGGCGATAGCGCTTGTGCCAGCCGCCGAAACTTTTCTGACAGGAGATGTTTTCCAGACTCATGTAAAGACTCCTACGCGGCCCCGGTTACAAACCCTTCAAGATCTGTAGCCGGGACGTCGCGATTGATCAGAAATGAATGACGGTGCGGATGCTCTTGCCTTCGTGCATCAGATCGAAGGCCTTGTTGATGTCTTCCAGACCCATGGTGTGGGTAATGAAGGTATCCAGCGGGATCTCGCCGCTTTGCGCCATGTCGACATAGCTTGGCAACTCGGTACGGCCACGCACGCCGCCAAACGCCGAACCGCGCCAGACGCGCCCGGTCACCAATTGGAAAGGACGGGTCGAAATTTCCTGACCGGCACCGGCCACGCCGATGATCACCGACTCGCCCCAGCCCTTGTGGCAGCATTCCAACGCCGCGCGCATCAGTTGCACGTTGCCGATGCACTCGAAGGAGAAGTCGACGCCGCCGTCGGTCATGTCGACGATCACTTCCTGGATCGGACGATCGAAATCTTTCGGATTGACGCAATCGGTGGCGCCCAACTGTTTGGCGATTTCGAACTTGGCCGGGTTGATGTCGATGGCGATGATCCGCGCGGCCTTGGCTTTCACCGCACCAATGACGGCCGAAAGACCGATGCCGCCCAGACCGAAAATCGCCACGGTGTCACCCGGCTTGACCTTGGCGGTGTTGATCACCGCACCGATACCGGTGGTCACGCCGCAACCGAGCAGGCAGACCTTTTCCAGTGGCGCATCCTTGGCGATTTTCGCCACGGAGATTTCCGGGAGCACGGTGTACTCGGAGAAGGTCGACGTGCCCATGTAGTGGAAAATCGTCTCGCCCTTGTAGGAAAAGCGCGAAGTGCCGTCCGGCATCAGACCTTTGCCCTGCGTAGCGCGAATCGCCTGACACAGGTTGGTCTTGCCCGACTTACAGAATTTGCACTGGCCGCATTCCGGGGTGTACAGCGGAATCACGTGGTCACCGACGGCGACCGAGGTAACGCCCTCGCCGATGGCTTCGACAATCGCGCCACCTTCGTGGCCAAGGATCGACGGGAAGATACCTTCCGGATCCGCACCGGACAGGGTGTAGGCGTCCGTGTGGCAGACTCCGGAAGCCACCACGCGCAGCAATACTTCACCGGCCTTGGGCATGGCCACATCGACTTCTACGATTTCCAGCGGCTTCTTGGCCTCGAAGGCAACGGCGGCGCGCGACTTGATCATGCTGACTCTCCAGTGAATCCATTGAATAAAAAACCAGACCGGCAGTGTAGTACAGCGCGATCTGATGAATAATCCGGGCCAAAGCAAAACATTATTGCCATACAGGGATAATCCCAATGTCGGAAAACCGCTGGGAAGGCATTGACGAGTTCGTCGCCGTTGCCGAATGCAGCCAATTCACCGCCGCAGCAGAGCGTCTTGGGGTTTCGTCCTCGCACATCAGTCGACAAATCGTACGACTGGAAGAGCGCTTGCAGACGCGTCTGCTCTATCGCAGTACCCGCCGCGTGACGCTGACCGAAGCCGGACAAACCTTCCTGCAGCATTGCCAACGCCTGCAGGACGGTCGCGAAGAAGCCCTGCGCGCGGTTGGCGATCTGACCAGCGAGCCCAAAGGCATGTTGCGCATGACCTGCGCCGTGGCCTATGGCGAGCGCTTCATCGTGCCGCTGGTGACACGCTTCATGGGGCAATACCCGCAACTGCGCGTCGACGTCGAGTTAACCAATCGCCAACTCGACCTGGTGCATGAGGGGCTGGATTTGGCGATCCGATTGGGCCGGTTACAGGATTCGCGATTGGTCGCCACTCGCCTGGCGCCGCGTCGGATGTACCTGTGCGCGTCTCCGTCCTACGTGGAACGGTATGGCCGCCCACACAGTTTGTCGGAACTGAGCCGGCACAATTGCCTGATCGGCAGCTCGGATCTGTGGCAACTGGAACAGAACGGGCGGGAATTTTCCCAACGTGTTCAGGGAAACTGGCGCTGCAACAGTGGGCAGGCGGTACTGGATGCAGCGCTACAAGGGGTCGGTTTATGTCAGTTGCCGGACTATTACGTGCTTGAGCATTTGCACAGCGGGGCACTGATTTCGCTGCTGGAGGCGCATCAGCCGCCGAATACGGCGGTGTGGGCCTTGTATCCGCAGCAGCGGCATTTGTCGCCGAAGGTGCGCAAGCTGGTGGATTTCTTGAAGGAAGGGTTGGCCGAGCGGCCGGAGTATCGAATTTAAAAGCAAAAGATCGCAGCC
>NZ_JABULD010000207.1:0-3052 GCF_014060985.1 Pseudomonas sp. MD195_PC81_125 | reverse complement strand
TGCCGCAGGCTGCGATCTTTTGCTGTTATTTGGCGCCGTGCTCGCGCCCGCGCAGCAGGTTGTTCGGCATCGCAATCGCCGCCGCCAGCCCCAGCAGCGACACCGCCGTACTCACCCACAGCAAATGGCGGAACGTCACCGAAAGCTCGGCGCGCAAGGCGTTCTGCGCATCGCCCGGTGCGGCGTTCAAACCGTCGAGCAGCACGTTGCCCGAATGCCCTTCGCTGAGCAGCGAGTTGCTCGCCAGATGGGCGAAACTCGAATCCTGCAACAACGCCAGCAACAACGCCGACATCAAGGCCACCCCCACCGCACCGCCCAGCGAGCGGAACAGATTGGTAGTGCTGGTGGCGACGCCGATGTCGCGCTGATCCACCGAGTTCTGTGTGCCCACCAATGAAGTCGGGAACTGCATGCCGCCGGCAATCCCGCTGAGCAGCATGAACAGACTGCTGACCAGCGTCGCATCCGGTGGGCTGAACGCCATGCCGAGAATCGAAATCGGCATCAGGATCGCACCCGTCAGAATCTGAGGTTTGTAACGACCGGTCACCGAGGTGCGGCGTCCGGCGAAATAGGCGCCTATCGGCAGGCCCATCGCCAGCGGCAGCAAGTGCAACGCCGCCGCATCGGCACCGGCGCCAGTGACGCTCTGAAAGCGCAGCGGCATCAGCACGATCAGCGAGATCGCCTGAAAACTGGTGAAGAAAATCGTGCACCAGCACAGCAACGCGTTGCGGTTGGTGAACAGATGCATCGGCAGCAGCGGCTCGCGCGCCCGGCGTTCATGCCAGACGAACACCGCCAGCACCAGCACCGCACAGGCGAACAAGCCAAGCACTTCGCTGCTGCGCCACGAATGGCCCTGACCGACCTGAGTGATGGCCAGCAGCAACGCGGTCAAACCGATGATCATCAACAGCGTGCCGACGTAGTCGATGATCGGTTTGCGCTGCGGAATCGGCAGCCCGCGCAGGTTGCGATTGGCAACCCACCAGGCGCCCAGCCCCAGCGGCAGGTTGATCAGGAATACCCAGCGCCACGACAGGTATTCGGTCATGTAGCCGCCGAGCACCGGCCCGGCGACGCTGGCCACCGCATACATGCTGCTGAAGTAACCCTGATAGCGCCCGCGTTCGCGGGGCGGAACGATGTCGCCAATGATCGCCTGACTCACCGAAATCATCCCGCCGGCGCCGATGCCCTGGAGAATCCGCGCCAGCACCAGTTGCTCCATGCTCTGCGCCATGCCGCAAAACAACGAGGCGAGGGTGAACAGGCCCATACCGAACAGCATCAATTTGCGCCGTCCGTACAGGTCGCCGAGCTTGCCGTAGATCGGCACGGCCACGGTCATTGCCACCATGTACCCGGAAATCACCCAGGCCAACAGGCTGACGTCCTTGAACTGTGCGGAGATGGCGGGCATCGAGACGGCGACGATGGTCTGGTCCAATGCCCCGAGAAAGATCGCCAGCATCAGCGCGACCAGCACGCTGCGAATGGCCGGTTTGGGAGTTTCAGGCTGGTGAAGATTGGTCACGGGCGGAACCTGCGGGCAGTGAGAATCCCGCAGGCTATCGGGCGAGCGGGGATGCTCGCCAGTGTAAGTCGGTAGGAAGCTATTCGATAGCCTCATAAGGAAGCCCGACGTAATTTTCTGCAATGGTTTTCCGACCCGCTTCTGAACTGACGAAGTAGTCCAGTTCCGAGGCGCTGATCCGTTGGCTGAAAGCATCATGCTCGTCGAAGCGGTGCAGCATCGAAGTCATCCACCAGGAAAACCGTTCGGCCTTCCAGACCCGGCGCAGGCAGATTTCCGAGTATTTTTCCAACAGATCCGTGCGCCCTTCGCGATAAACCTTCAGCAGGATATTGAACAGCGTACTGACATCGCTGGCGGCCAGGTTCAGGCCCTTGGCGCCGGTGGGCGGCACAATGTGCGCGGCATCGCCGAGCAGAAACATCCGTCCGTACTGCATCGGCTCAACGACAAAGCTGCGCAGCGGCGCGATGCTTTTTTCAATCGACGGGCCGGTGACCAGTTTTTCGGCAAGCTCGGCGGGCAGACGGGTTTTCAGCTCAGCCCAAAAGCGCTCGTCGGACCAGTCGGCAACGTTCTCCTCGGCCGGCACTTGCAGGTAATAACGGGTACGGGTGGCCGAACGCATGCTGCACAGGGCGAAGCCGCGTTCGTGACGGGCGTAGACCAGTTCTTCGTGCACTGGCGGGGTGTCGGCCAGAATCCCCAGCCAGCCGAACGGATAGACTCGTTCGAAAATCTTCAGGCAGTCCTCGGGAATCGACTGCCGGGACACGCCATGAAAGCCGTCGCAACCGGCGATGTAATCGCAATCGACGCGCCAGCTTTCGCCGTCCTTTTCGAAGGTGACAAAGGCCTCGTCGCTTTTCATGCCGTGAGGAACGACATGGCTCACCTCATAAAACGACAGTGCGCCAGCCTCCCGACGAGCGGCCATCAGGTCGCGCGTGACCTCGGTCTGGCCATAGACCATCACGGTTTTGCCACCGGTCAAACCCTGCAGATCGATGTGGGCCAGACGCCCATCCAGGGCCAGATCGAAACCGCCGTGCACCAGTCCTTCGGCGTCCATGCGCTGGCCGACTCCGGCTTGGCGCAACAGCTCTACCATGCCTTGTTCGAGCACGCCGGCGCGAATCCGCCCGAGGACATAGTCGGGCGTCTGGCGTTCAAGAATCAGGGTGTCGATGCCGGCGTTGTGCAGCAACTGACCGAGGAGCAATCCGGAGGGACCGGCGCCAATGATGGCGACTTGGGTTTTCAGCGTTTTCATTGTTTTTATGACTCGCAAGCTTCACGCGACGTGAGTCGGTGAATGATTTTTATGGATCGAGTGCTTGCATTTTTCCCTTGCGGGTCTGTCAATTGAAGGTGAAAACTGAGCCGATACCTGTACATTCTGCCAATCGGTGCGATTATCGCCCGCAAACCTCGAGGCCTGGATTGAAGTGATGAACAAGCCTGACCTGCCTTCGATTCCGGTGTTCAAGCTCTACGGTGAAAGCCTGG
>NZ_JABULD010000528.1:0-4401 GCF_014060985.1 Pseudomonas sp. MD195_PC81_125 | reverse complement strand
CGGCGGCGAAAATCTGGGTCAGACGCATGAGAACTCCTGAAGGCGGACAAATGAAACGGTCAGAACGCCCGTGCCGGGAACACCGGGTCATAACCGTCCATCGTGCAAACCGGCAAAGCCTAACACATAAGGCCACGGTGGCCGAATGCGCCTGACACAAGACATGTAGGAGCTGCCGAAGGTGCGATCTTTTGACTTTTGCTTTTGGAATCACAAGCAAGATCAAAAGATCGCACCTTCGGCAGCTCCTACAGGGGGGGCAATCAGCCTCTTGGGTGATGTTTGGCGTGGAGATCTTGTAGGCGAGCCCGCGCCACATGGGTGTAAATCTGCGTGGTCGACAGATCACTGTGCCCCAGCAGCATCTGCACCACCCGCAGGTCGGCGCCGTGGTTGAGCAGGTGCGTGGCAAACGCGTGACGCAAGGTGTGCGGTGACAACGATTTGCCGATCCCGGCGACCTTGGCCCAATGCTTGATCCGGTGCCAGAAGGTCTGGCGCGTCATCTGTTCGCCGCGCTGGCTGGGGAACAGCACATCGCTGGGGCGCCCGCCCAGCAGCTCGCTGCGGCCATCACGCAGGTAGCGCTCGACCCAGACAATCGCCTCCTCGCCCATCGGCACCAGGCGTTCCTTGCTGCCCTTGCCCATCACCCGCAGCACGCCCTGACGCAAGTTGACCTGCTCCAGCGTCAGACTCACCAGTTCGGTCACGCGCAGCCCGCAGGCGTACAGCACTTCAAGCATCGCGCGATCACGCTGACCGATGGCTTCGCTCAGGTCCGGCGCTTTGAGCAGCGCTTCGACGTCCGCTTCCGACAACGATTTGGGCAGTGGCCTGCCCAGTTGCGGCATGTCGACGCGCAAGGTCGGATCGACCGTAATCAGCTTCTCCCTCAGCAGATAGCGATAAAAGCCACGCACACCGGAGAGAAACCGGGCGGTGGAGCGCGGTTTGTAGTTCTGCTCCAGACGCCAGGACAGGTGATCGAGGATCAACTCGCGACCAGCATTGATCAGCTCGAGGTTTTTCTCCTGCAGCCAGCCATTGAACAGCGCCAGATCGCTGCGGTAGGCGCCGCGGGTATTGTCGGACAGGCCCTTTTCCAGCCACAGGGCGTCGAGGAATTGGTCAATCAGCGGGTGGTCGATGGCAGGCATGGGCGCTCAAGACACACAACCTCCGGGGCTGCGCGCAAATGTCGAGTGAACTGTAGGAATGGCCGCTAGTCTTTCATAGCCCGCCATTTCAAGGAACAAGGAGCTTCAATGAACGAACAACAAATTCTCTTGGCATTTGGCGGGATCGGCGCCGCTGCGCTGGGTTGCCAGTGGCTGGCGTGGCGCCTGAAGCTACCGGCCATTCTGTTTTTGTTGCTGACCGGGATTCTCGCAGGCCCGGTGCTCGGCTGGCTCGACCCGCAGGAAATGTTCGGCCCGCTGCTGATGCCGCTGGTGTCGCTGGCGGTCGCGTTGATCCTGTTTGAGGGCAGTCTGACCCTGCATCTGTCGGAATGGCGCGAGATCGGCAGCGTCGTGCATCGCCTGGTGACTATCGGCGCGCTCACGACCTGGGTGGTGATTGCCGTCGCGACCCACTTCTTGCTCGGCTTCGACTGGTTGCTGGCAATTCTGTTCGGCAGCCTGACGCTGGTGACCGGGCCGACGGTGATCGTGCCGATGCTGCGGGTGGTGCGGCCGAAAGCCTCGATCGCCAACATCCTGCGCTGGGAAGGCATCGTCATCGACCCGATTGGCGCCCTGCTTGCGGTGGTGGTCTACAGCTTCATTATCGCCCGCTCGGAGGGTAACGGTCTCGAACAGAGCCTGCTGACCTTCGGCGGCGTGATCCTCTGCGGCAGCGTATTCGGGGTGGTCGGCGGCTGGGTGCTCGGCACCATCATCCGTCGCCAATGGCTGCCGGAATACCTGCACAACCTCGCCTCACTGGCGGCGGTGCTGGGGATTTTCATTGCCGCCAATCAGGTGATGCATGAGTCCGGTCTGTTGGCGGTGACGCTGATGGGCATGTGGCTGGCGAACATGAAGGGCGTGGATGTGCGGCACATCCTGCACTTCAAGGAAAACCTCAGCGTGCTGCTGATTTCCGGACTGTTCATTCTGCTCGCGGCGCGGCTGGATCTGCATGCACTGATCAGCCTCGGGCCGTTGGTGCTGATTCTGCTGCTGGTGATTCAACTGATCGCGCGCCCGCTGAACGTGCTGCTGAGCACTGCCGGCTCCAGCCTGAGCTGGCGTGAACGCGCCTTGCTGTGCTGGATCGCCCCGCGCGGGATCGTGGCGGCGGCGGTGTCGGCGATTTTCGCGATTCGCCTGGATCAAGCCGGACACGAAGGCGCGTTGCTGCTGGTGCCGCTGACTTTCGCGGTGATCATCGGCACGGTGGTGCTGCAAAGCGCAACCGCGCGACCCTTGGCACGTTTGCTGAACGTTGCCGAACCGGCGCCGAGCGGCTTCCTGATCGTCGGCGCCAACGGCCCGGCGCGTCTGCTGGGCAAATCGTTGCAGCAACTGGGCAGCCGCGTGCTGTTGACCGATTCGAGTTGGGAAAATATTCGTGCAGCACGCATGGAGGGTTTGCCGACGTACTTCGGTAACCCGGCGTCGCAGCATGCCGATGCGCATCTGGATCTGGTGGGGCTGGGGCATCTATTGGCGCTATCGCCTCGGGCGAACTGAATACTTTGGCGGCAATGCGCTTTCGCCACGACTTTGGTCACCAGCGTTTGTTCGGTCTGGCCAGCGGTCAGGAAACTCGTCGCACTGACAAGCATCGCGCGAGTCTGGAGCATCGCGGTAATCAGCTGGGGAGCGAGGCGCTGACCTATGCCAAGCTGGCCAGCCTGATCAGCAACGGCGCCGAGCTGTACAGCACGACGCTGACCGACGGTTTTGGCTGGGAGGACTATCAGGCATTGCATGGCAATCGGGCGACCCTGCTGTTCATGCGTGATGACAGCGGCTGGGTGCATGTGGTGACGCCGGAGACAGCTGTGAAACCAGGATCAGGATGGACCTTGTTGGCATTGATTCAGCCGGAGGCCAGCGGCGTCTGAGCTGACACCTTCGCGAGCAGGCTCGCTCCCACTGTGATCGGAAATTGTGTCCGAAACAAAACCTGTGGGAGCGATCCTGCTCGCGAATGGCGCGACTCGGTTCCGGATCAGGCAGGAAATCCGGGTAGCACCGGCACCGGCCGCTTGTCATCATCAATTGCCACAAAGCTGAACTGCCCGTGGATCGCTTTCTCGCGGCCGTCACAACTCATGCTCTCGACGAACACCTCAACCTCGACCTTGAGGCTGGTGTTGCCGACTTTGATCACCCGCCCTACCAGCTCGACGATCGAACCAGCCGGGATCGCATGATTGAAGTCAATCCGGTCGGTGGACACAGTCACCAATGGCAGACGGCAGAAGCGTGTGGCGGTGATGAACGACACTTCGTCCATCCACGCCAGCGCGGTGCCGCCGAACAGGGTGTTGTGATGGTTGGTGGTCGGCGGGAAGACGGCTTTGGTCACGCGGGTTACCGAGAGTTCGGTGCGGCGCTGGATTTCCTGGTCGCGGGTGGTCATGGGTTATTGCTCGTAAATCGCGGGCTTCCGAATTGAAAGCAAGATCAAAAGATCGTCCGAACGCGGCCCGAGCCTTCGGCAGCTCCTACAGGGGAGGCGGGTTGAATTGCGGGCAACAAAAAAGCAGCCCGTAGGCTGCTTTTTTCTGCATCGGAAGCTGGACTTAAGCCAGTTTTTCCTTGATGCGAGCTGCTTTACCCGACAGGTCGCGCAGGTAGTACAGCTTGGCTTTACGTACGTCACCGCGACGTTTGACAGCCATGCTGTCGATCTGCGGGGAGTAGGTCTGGAAAGTACGTTCTACGCCAACACCGTTGGAGATTTTACGAACGGTGAACGCACTGTTCACGCCGCGGTTACGCTTGGCGATGACAACGCCTTCGAACGCTTGCAGACGGGAACGATCGCCTTCCTTCACTTTCACCTGAACGACAATGGTGTCGCCTGGGGCAAAGGTAGGGATTTCTTTGGTCATCTGCTCTGCTTCGAGTGCAAGGATGATTTTGTTGGTCATGCTGTGCTCCTAAGGTAAATCAACTGATCTACCATCGATACGTTGTTAACTATCGTCCCGCTCGCGGATGTATTCCTCGAGCAGCTTCTTCTCTTCTCCAGAAAGCGAGCGGCTTTCCAGAAGATCGGCGCGTCGTTCATAGGTCCGACCAAGGGACTGCTGTAAACGCCAACGCCGGATATGCGCGTGATTGCCACTTAGCAACACGTCGGGAACACGCTGATCCGCATACACCTCAGGTCGGGTGTAGTGCGGGCAATCCAGCAGACCATCCGTAAAGGAATCTTCCT
>NZ_JABULD010000604.1:0-2839 GCF_014060985.1 Pseudomonas sp. MD195_PC81_125 | reverse complement strand
GTCAGTCACGGCGCTTTACCGGCCTGGCGGCGGTGGGTAACGTCTGCCCATCTTTCTTACAAGGAATAGCGTCATGAGTGAGTTGATTGCCTACCACCTCGAAGACGGTATCGCGACCCTGACCTTGAACAACGGCAAGGTCAATGCCATTTCCCCGGACGTGATTGCGGCGTTCAACGCGGCGCTGGATCAGGCGAAGACTGATCGTGCCATCGTGATCATTACCGGTCAGCCGGGAATTCTGTCGGGCGGCTATGACTTGAAGGTGATGACCGCCGGGCCTAAAGAAGCCGTGGCGCTGGTCACTGCTGGCTCGACCCTCGCCCGCCGCCTGCTCTCTCATCCGTTCCCGGTGATTGTCGCCTGCCCTGGTCACGCTGTGGCCAAAGGCGCGTTCTTGCTGTTGTCTGCCGATTACCGCATCGGCGTCGATGGCCCGTTCAGCATCGGCCTGAACGAAGTGCAGATCGGCATGACCATGCACCACGCCGGCATCGAGCTGGCCCGTGATCGCTTGCGTCGTTCGGCGTTTCACCGTTCGGTGATCAACGGCGAGATGTTTGATCCGAAAAGCGCGGTGGATGCCGGTTTCCTCGACAAGGTGGTGACTGCCGAAGAGCTGCAAGGCGCAGCCCTGGCAGCAGCGCGTCAGTTGAAGAAGATCAACATGAACGCGCACAAGAACACCAAGCTCAAAGTGCGCAAGGCACTGCTCGAAGCCCTCGACAACGCGATCATTCAGGATCAGGAGCATCTGGGTTAAACCCACGCTTCCCAAGCCGAAGAAAAGCCCGACCGTCGTGTCGGGCTTTTTCCTGCGCGTTCGGTTGATCAAGCATCAACGGCTCTAGGACGGGTCTGACGGTCGACTCGGAAACATGCGCTTAAACATCGCCTATCTCCGCACTCTATAGCAGCAATTGCCGAAAACAGTGCACATCCGTACACTGCGCCACCTTTTGTCCCGGTGGGGCCTGAAAATGCTGTTTGTGTTTCGTATGTTATTGATGGGCCTGCACTTTATTCTGGCCGGCGTGCTGGGCGTGATCCTCGGGCTGTGCCGTCCGTTCAACCCGGACAACAGCCGACTGTGCGCCCGCCTCTACGCGCTACCGGCCATGTGTATTTTGCGTTTGCGTGTGAAGGCTGATGTCGGCCCGTTGATGAACAAGCCCGACAGCTGCGTGATCGTGGCCAACCATCAGTCCAACTACGACCTGTTCGTGTTCGGCAACGTGGTACCCCGCCGGACCGTGTGCATCGGCAAGAAGAGCCTGAAATGGGTGCCGCTGTTCGGGCAACTGTTCTGGCTGGCGGGCAACGTGTTGATCGATCGTGGGAACGCGCACAAGGCACGCAAGTCGATGCTCACCACCACCCACACTTTGCAGCACGAAGATACGTCGATCTGGGTGTTCCCGGAAGGCACGCGCAACCTCGGTGAAGAACTGCTGCCATTCAAGAAAGGTGCGTTCCAGATGGCGATCGCCGCCGGTGTGCCGATCGTGCCAGTGTGCGTCAGCAGCTACATCAAGCACATGCGCCTGAACCGCTGGCGCAGCGGGAAAATTCTCATACGCTCGCTGCCGGCGATTCCTACAGCCGGGCTGACCATGGATGACATGCCCATGCTCATGTCCCAGTGCCGCGAACAGATGCGCGAATGCATCGCCGCGATGGATCAGCAGCTGCAAGCTGCGTGAAAAACCAACCCGCCTCGTGCGGGTTTTCTTTTGCCGGGTGAACTGTGCAGATTTCACTGACTCTCAAGCAGCGACACGGCTAAGCTGAAGCCTTGTATTCCCTGCCATCTGCCAAGAAGAAGTGAATCACCACCATGGGTCGAGTTGTTGCTGCTGCGGTTTACAGCGCCGGTAAGAAAGTCACCAATATCACACTTGACGAAGGCGCCGCCTGGGCCGCAAAAACCGGACATTTTGTCTGGATCGGCCTGGAAGAGCCGGACGCTCAGGAGCTGGCCAATCTGCAACGCCAGTTCAACCTGCACGAACTGGCCATCGAAGACGCCCTGGAAAAACACAGCCGGCCAAAGCTGGAAACCTTTGGTGACGCCTTGTTTATCGTCACCTACTCGCCGATCCGCGAGCATGGGATTTTGCAGTTCATCGAAACGCATATCTTCGCCGGCAAGGGCTACATCATCACCGCCCGCAACGGCCACTCGGCGTCCTACGCGCATGTCCGCCAGCGCTGTGAGGCGCGGCCGCTGTTGCTCGAGCACGGCGAAGATTTCGTCCTCTATGCACTGCTGGATTTCGTGATCGAAAACTACCAGCCAGTCGGCGAAGCGATTCATGCCGAGATTGATGAACTGGAGCGCAACGTGCTGTGCAGTGCGTTGAACGAGCATGACATCCAGAAACTTCACGGCCTGCGCCGCGATGTGTTGCGCCTGCGCCGTTATGCAGCGCCGATGGTGGAGATTGGCGAGGAGCTGCAGAAACTGAGTTTCCCGTTCATCGACAAGAACATGCGCCCGTACTTCCGCGACGTGCAGATTCACGTCACGCGGCAGATGGAAGACCTGACAACGCTGGCGGACATTGCCAGCCAGACCATCGAGATCGGCGTGTTGCTGGAGGCGTCACGGCAAAGTGTGGTGCAACGCAAGTTTGCCGCGTGGGCGGCGATTCTGGCGTTCCCGACGGCGGTGGCGGGGATTTACGGGATGAACTTCCAGAACATGCCGGAGCTGAGCTGGCATTACGGCTATTTCGCTGTGCTGGGGTTTATCACGGTGGGGTGCGTGAGTTTGTGGGCGAGTTTCAAGAGGTCGGGGTGGTTATAGGGAAGCAAATGCAAAAGATCGCAGCCTGCG
>NZ_JABULD010000623.1:0-7016 GCF_014060985.1 Pseudomonas sp. MD195_PC81_125 | reverse complement strand
CTCCCCCTGTAGGACGCTGCCGAAGGCTGCGATCTTTTAAAAGCTTGGCCGCAGGGCGCCCAGGCTTCTTGGTCTGCAACAGATGCGAGAACACCGCATGCAGGTCATCCGACGCACTTTCCTCATCGAGGTTGAGCTTGCTGTCGATGTGGTCCATGTGGTGCATCATCAGGTCCACCGCCAGCTCACCGTTGCGCGCTTCGATGGCGTCGATCAACTGGGTGTGCTCGTCGTAGGAGCAATGCGAGCGGTTGCCGCTTTCGTACTGGGCGATGATCAGCGAGGTCTGCGAGACCAGGCTGCGCTGGAAGCTGATCAGTGGCGCATTTTTCGCCGCTTCGGCGAGTTTCAGGTGGAATTCGCCCGACAGACGGATACCGGCACCACGATCGCCGCGGGAGAAGCTGTCGCGCTCGTCGTTGACCATCTGGCGCAGTTCGGCGATCTGCTCGGCGGTGGCGTGCTGCACAGCCAATTCGGTGATCGCGCGCTCCACCAGACGGCGGGCCATGAACACCTGCCGCGCTTCTTCTACGCTCGGGCTGGCGACGACAGCGCCACGGTTCGGCCGCAACAGCACCACGCCTTCATGGGCCAGACGCGACAGCGCGCGGCGAATGATGGTGCGGCTGACCCCGAAGATTTCCCCCAGCGCTTCTTCGCTCAATTTTGTACCGGGCGCCAGACGCTGTTCGAGGATCGCCTCGAAAATGTGCGCGTAGACAATATCGTCCTGGGTTCCGCTGCGGCCGGCTTTGCCTGCTCGCGGTTGTTTCTTGAGGGGTTGCAACTGTTCGTTCATGGGCACTCGAGTCGGGAGAACTGCGGCGAATAGACCGTGACTGTAATACGGCACAGTAGGTCGCTGGCAAGTATCGCGTAAAAAACAGCGCGATTGTACACAATGGATGGTGGCAACACGACTGTATGGCTGTTTGTGACCACGGCTGTATTGCAACGATCCGTTACGATTGAGTTTAGGCTTGATCGCAGAATCCGCTTTTGCGCACACCTGCTCTTATGTAGGAGCTGCCGAAGGCTGCGATCTCTTGATCTTGCTTCCAAACATCAAAATCAAAARGATCGCAGCCTTCGGCAGCTCCTACACGGGTTACATGCCTAAACAGTGGTCAGTGCGTACGGGTCACTTTGCTCAGGTGGCGCGGCTGATCCGGGTTCATGCCGCGGGCCACGGCCAGGCCGGCGGCCATCACGTAGAAGCTCTGGATCGCCAGAATCGGGTCGAGGGCCGGGTGTTCGGCGCGGCTCAGGGTCAGGTCGCGCTCGAGGATGTCGTCCGGTGCCGCGAGCAGCACACGGGCGCCACGTTGACGCATCTCTGCCGCGAGGCTGATCAGGCCGGCCTGTTCGGCACCGCGCGGGGCGAACACCAGCAGCGGGTAATGCGCGTCGATCAGCGCCATCGGGCCGTGACGGACTTCGGCGCTGCTGAACGCTTCGGCCTGAATCGCCGAGGTTTCCTTGAACTTCAGCGCGGCCTCTTGGGCGATGGCAAAACCGGCGCCACGGCCGATGACCATCAGCCGTTCACAGTCGCGCAAGGCGTCGATCGCGCTGCTCCAGTCCTGTTGCGCCGCGTCGCGCAGTCCTTCGGCCAGGGCGTTGTGCGCTTCCAGCAGTTCGTTGTCTTCTTTCCAGTGCGCGATCAGGCGGGCGCTGGCGCTGAGGGTGGCGATGAAACTCTTGGTCGCGGCGACGCTGCTTTCGGTGCCGGCGAGCAGCGGCAGGCTGAATTCACACGCCGCTTCCAGTGGCGAATCGGCGGCATTGACCATCGATACGCTCAGCGCGCCACGCTTGCGCAGCAGACGCAGGCTGTTGACCAGATCCGGGCTCTGCCCCGATTGCGAGAACGCGAACGCCACCTGACCGCTGACCTTCAACGGTGCCTGCTGCATGGTCACCACCGACATCGGCAACGACGCCACCGGCACACCCAGTTGCTGCATGGTCAGGTAGGCGAAGTAGCTCGCCGCGTGGTCGGAACTGCCGCGCGCGACGGTCATTGCCACTTGCGGCGGCTGACGGCGCAGGCGTCCGGCGATCTCGATCATCTGCGGGTCGAGCTGTTGCAGTTGGGCTTGCACGGCCTCGAACGAGGACAGCGCCTCTTCAAGCATTTTTGAAGTCAATGTCTTCTCCTTCGACCATGACGGCGGTCAGTGTGAGTGAGCGATCCAGCCGCACGCAGTCGGCCCAGGCGCCCGGTTGCAGGCGCCCGCGTTCGGTGATGCCGAGGTAGTCGGCGGGGAATTGCGAAAGACGTTGCGAGGCCTCGGCGATCGGCAATCCGATCTTCACCAGGTTGCGCAGGGCCTGATCCATGGTCAGGGTGCTGCCGGCCAGCGTGCCGTCGGGCAGGCGCACGCCGCCCAGGCATTTGGTCACGGTGTGGCTGCCGAGCTTGTATTCACCGTCGGGGCATGCCGGCGGCGGCGGTTGAATCGGTGACGCAGTACAGACAAGGGATCGAACGCAGGGCCACGCGGATCGCGCCGGGGTGCACGTGCAGCAAGTCCGGGATCAGTTCGGCGAATTTGGCGTGGGCCAGCGCGGCGCCGACGATGCCCGGCTCGCGGTGATGCAGCGGGCTCATGGCGTTGTACAAATGGGTGAAGCTGGTCGCGCCGGCATCGAGGGCGGCAACGCCTTCCTCGTAGCTGCCGAGGGTGTGGCCAATCTGCATGCGGATGCCGCGGCTGCTGAGTTCGCGGATCAACCCGTCGTGACCGGCGATTTCCGGGGCGATGGTGATCACCCGGATCGGCGCCAGCGCCAGGTACTCCTCGACTTCGGCCATCAACGCGGTGTGGGCGAAATTCGGTTGCGCGCCGAGTTTGCCGGGGGTTGATGTACGGGCCTTCGAGGTGTACGCCGAGGACGCGGGCGGCACCGTGCGGACGCTGTTCGCAGAACTCGCCGACCTCTTTCAGCACGCTGGAGATCTCGGCACTCGGCGCGGTCATGGTGGTGGCCAGCAGCGAGGTGGTGCCGAAGCGCACGTGGGTTTTGGTGATGGTTTCGAAGGCGCTGGCGCCTTCCATGATGTCTTTGCCACCACCGCCGTGGACGTGCAGGTCGATGAAACCCGGCAGCAGGTACGGCAGGTCATTGTCGGCCGGATCGCAGGGCACGCCTTCGATCGACACGACTTTGCCGTGTTCGTGGATCAGCCGGCCGCGAACCCAGCCGCTGGCGGTGAGGATGTTGTCTTCGGACATTTTGCTTCTCTCGTTTGGCCTGGCTGCCGGTCAGCGGCGAAGCTCTGCAACAAAGTCGTAGTAGTCGTTGCGGCAATAGGTGTCGGTGACTTCGATCGGCGTGTTGTCTTCCAGATAGCCGACCCGGGTCATCAGCAGCATGGCGGTGCCGGGGGCGATGCCGACCAGTGCGGCGAACTCCTCCGAGGCGTTGATCGCCTGGATGTGCTGCAGGGCGCGGACGATCGGTTTACCGATGCCGTCGAGGTACTCGTAGAGCGAATCGCCGACCAGGTGCGGCTTGGGCATGATCGAGGCGGGCAGGGTGCTCATCTCGATGGCCATCACCGTGTCGTCGGCCTTGCGCAGGCGTTTCATGCGCGCCACCTTGTCGTTCGGCGACAGGCTCAGGCGGATCAGTTCTTCGTGAGTCGGTAGGGTGATTTCGCGCTCCAGCCACTGCGAGCTGGGGACGAAACCCTTGAGGCGGAGCATTTCGCTGAAGCCCGAGAGGCGTGACAGCGGTTGTTCCAGGCGTGGGGTGATGAAGGTGCCGGAACCTTGCAAGCGGCGGATCAGACCTTGATCGAGCAACACCTCCAGCGCCTTGCGCGCGGTGACCCGGGAGATCCCGAGTTGCTCGCTGAGGTTGCGCTCGGAGGGCATGGCCTGCTCGGCCTTCCACTGCCCGGAATGGATCGCCGATTCCAGATTGCGCGCTAGCTGCAGGTACAGCGGCGTCGGCTGGGAGTCATCTGGGCGTAGGGCCTGGAGGTCGTTCATGTAGGTCATTTCCGACGCGAGTATAGGATTGTTGTGGCTCGCTTGTGGGGCGGAAATTAATACCACTTGAATACCATGTCAACGCAGTGAATTGGCGTGTAGCCCAATGAAATGGCGGGTTTCGGGGTTAGTGGTTTGAAGTGGTATTAGGGGTGGGCTGTAAAAAACAAAAAGATCGCAGCCTGCGGCAGCTCCTACAGTGGGAAGTGGTATCAACCCCGTAGGAGCTGCCGCAGGCTGCGATCTTTTGATTTATTTTTTTCAGGTGACCAGTGGTCGCTGGTTAAGGACGAATCTCGATCATCGTGCCGTCCGGCACCAGACCCCAGACTTCGCGCATGTCCATGTTGCGCATGGCGATGCAGCCGTCGGTCCAGTCCAGGGTGTGGAACAGGTCTTCGGGGGTTTCTTCCGAATCCGGCGTGCCGTGAATCATGATCATCCCGCCAGGCTCGACGCCTTCGCGGCGGGCGCGGGCCGAATCGCTGATGTTCGGGTAGGAGATGTGCATCGCCAGGTTGAATTTCTCGCTGACCTTGCGCCAGTCGATCCAATAGAAACCTTCCGGCGTGCGCTTGTCGCCTTCAATCAGTTTCGGCCCCTTTTTCGCGCCCTTGCCCAGGGAAATCCGATAGGTCTTGATCGGCTTGCCGTCGGCAATCAACTGCAATTGATGCGCCGATTTGAGCACCAGGATTTTTTCGATCAGCGGGGTGTTCGACGGCGTCACGGTGGTCACGAAGGACGCTTGGGAGACTGAGACGAATGACAGGCAAAACAGAGCAAACAACCAGCGCATTGAAACAATTCCCCAAAGAGTGACGCAACGTTAAGTGTAGGAGCTGCCGAAGGTGCGATCTTTTGATCTTTTGATCTTTGGATTTTTTGAGTCAGCTAATGGCAGGCTGAGCCAGCGGCGGAATCGATTCGGAGCGAACCGGGTAGGTTTCGGCGCGGCGGTCAGCGAAGAAGCATTCTAAGGTACGCCCCACGGTGCGGAAAGCCAGCTCGTCCCAGGGAATGTCGGCTTCGTCGAATAGTTGCACTTCGAGGCTTTCGGGGCCAGCCGCGAAGTCCAGGTCGGCCAGTTCGGCGCGAAAGAACACATGCACCTGGCTGATGTGCGGCACATCGATCAGGGTATAGATGCTCAGATTGCGCACTCGGGCGCAGGCTTCCTCGGCGGTTTCGCGGATCGCGGCCTGTTCGATGGTCTCGCCGTTTTCCATGAAGCCGGCGGGCAGCGTCCAGTAACCCAGGCGTGGTTCGATAGCACGGCGGCAGAGCAGCACCTGGCGACCCCAGGTCGCAACACAACCGGCGACGATATTGGGGTTTTGATAGTGAATGGTCTGACAGCTGTCACAGACAAATCGCAGTCGCGAGTCGCCTTCGGGAATGCGCTGGGTCACCGGGTTGCCGCACTGGCTGCAAAATTTCATGCTGGGGTTCCTGAATGCTGCGCCTATCTTGGCGTGCAGCGGTGCCGGTCGGCAAGTTGTCGTTTCGCGACATGGCCCGGCGAAGGGCTTGGGCGGCTGCAATGATTGGTGCATGATGCAGGGTAAGGCACAGATCGAGAACACTCATGCTGGACGAGCTACTGCATAGGGTAAGCAACCACACACCGCGCACGCTGGAGACCGATAAACGTTTCCCCGAGGCCGCTGTTCTGGTGCCGATCACCCGCAGTGACGAGCCCGAGCTGGTGCTGACCCTGCGGGCCAGCGGCCTCTCGACCCATGGCGGCGAAGTGGCCTTTCCCGGCGGTCGCCGCGACCCCGAAGACCCTGACCTGATTTTCACCGCCCTGCGCGAAGCCGAAGAAGAAATTGGCCTGCCACCGGGGCTGGTCGAGGTGATCGGCCCGCTCAGCCCGCTGATCTCCCTGCACGGCATCAAGGTCACGCCGTATGTCGGGGTGATTCCCGACTTCGTCGAATACCAGGCCAACGATGCCGAGATCGCAGCGGTATTCAACGTGCCGCTGGAGTTCTTCCGCAAAGACCCGCGCGAACACACGCACCGTATCGATTACCAGGGCCGCAGCTGGTACGTGCCGAGTTATCGCTACGGCGAATTCAAGATCTGGGGTTTGACCGCTATCATGATCGTCGAACTGATCAATCTGCTCTATGACGAACAGATCAGCCTGCATCACCCGCCCAAAAGTTATATCAACACCTGAAGCCATCGCTCGAATGGCCCGTCATCGTGAGCCCTGAGGAAAACAAGATGAAATACCGCCTGGGCGACGCCCGCGTCGACACCCATCCGCAGAGCTGGGTTGCACCCAATGCCGTGCTGGTGGGCAAGGTCAGACTCGAAGAGGGCGCCAACGTCTGGTTCAACGCCGTGCTGCGCGGCGACAACGAGCTGATCCTGATCGGCAAGAACAGCAACGTCCAGGATGGCACGGTGATGCACACCGACATGGGCTTTCCGCTGACCATCGGCACCGGTGTGACCATCGGCCACAACGCCATGCTGCATGGCTGCACCGTTGGCGACTACAGCCTGATTGGCATCAACGCGGTGATCCTCAACGGCGCGAAAATCGGCAAGAACTGCATCATCGGCGCCAATTCGCTGATCGGCGAAGGCAAGGAAATCCCCGATGGCTCGCTGGTGATGGGGTCGCCGGGCAAGGTCGTGCGCGAACTGACCGAGCCACAGAAGAAAATGCTTGAAGCCAGCGCCGCGCACTATGTGCACAATTCCCAGCGCTATGCGCGTGATCTGGTAGAGCAGGAAGAATGAGCACGCCCCAAAGACCAGTTGCCTCGCCGTGCGTGAATATCTGTGCGCTGGATGAGGACGATATCTGCACCGGTTGCCAGCGCACGGTCGCGGAGATCACCCGCTGGGGCCGCATGACCAACGACGAGCGGCGGGTGGTGCTCGAGTTGTGTCATGAGCGGGCGAAGGCGAGTGGGTTGGTGTGGATGATCCCGGCGCCCCCCAACAAGTAGCGAAGATCAAAAGATCGCAGCCTGCGGCAAGCTCCGTCAC
>NZ_JABULD010000051.1:0-6717 GCF_014060985.1 Pseudomonas sp. MD195_PC81_125 | reverse complement strand
ATGTCACCAATGCAGATGTTGACTGACATTACGCCTTCGCGAGCAGGCTCGCTCCCACAAGGGTGAGGGGTCAGACGCGGAACTGGCGCAGAAGCTGATTCAACTGCTCGCTCAGTTGCCCCAGCTTCACGCTCGCCGCACTTGACTGCTCCGCCGCCAGCGCAGTGCTGTGAGACAGGCCGGCCGCCTGCGTGACGTTCTGGTTGATGTCCTCGACCACATGCGCCTGTTGCAGCGTGGCGCTGGCAATCGACGCGTTCAGGCCGTTGAGGTTGCGCAGTGCCTGGCCGATGGCGTTGAGACTGGCGCCGGCAAGGCCAGCCTGTTCAATGGTCAGCTGCGAGGCTTTGCTGCTGTCACCTGATGACTTTCACGGCCGCTTCGGAATGGTTCTGCAGGCGCTCGATCATGGTCTGGATTTCCGCCGTCGACTTTTGCGTGCGCTGCGCCAGCAGCCGCACTTCATCGGCCACCACCGCAAAGCCCCGGCCCTGTTCACCGGCACGGGCCGCTTCGATGGCCGCGTTGAGGGCCAGCAAGTTGGTCTGCTCGGCAATCGAGCGGATCACCTCCAGCACACTGCCAATCTGCGTGCTTTCGGCGGCGAGGGTGCGGATCACTTCGACCGCCTGGTCAATGGTGCCGGACAGTCTGTCGATCTGTTGCAGGCTGCCGTCGATGTTGATCTGGCCCTGCTGCGCCTGGGCTTCGGCATCGCGCATTTCAGCGGCAGCTTGCTCGGCATTCTTCGCCACATCCTGCACGCCGTAGGTGACTTCGTTGATCGCGGTCGCCACCAGTTCCATCTGCTGCGATTGCTGCTGGCTGCGCTGCTGGGCCTGGGTCGCATCGTTGCCCAGTTCGCTGGACGACTGGCCCAGCGCGCTGGCCGAGATCTGCAGGTCACCGATGACCCGGCGCAACTTGGCGGTGAAGGCGTTGAAGTGATGCGCCAGTTGTGTGACTTCGTCTTGGCCATGGGTATCGAGGCTGCGCGTCAGGTCACTTTCGCCGCTGGCGATATTGGCCATGGCATTCACGGTTTCCTGCAACGGACGCACGATGCTGCGGGCAATCAAAATCACCAGCAGGGCCATGATCAGTGCAATCGCCAGGCCGATTACCGAAGCCTTGATCACCTGGCCCTGGAACTCGCTCTGCACATCATCGACGTAAACGCCGGAACCAAGGATCCAGCCCCACGGTTCGAACAGTTTTACATAGGACGTTTTCGCGACCGGTTCGCTGGCGCCGGGCTTCGGCCAGCGGTAATCGACCATGCCCGCGCCTTTGCTTTTGGCGATCGCGACCATCTCGTTGAATACCGCAAAACCGTCCGGATCGCGGATCGCCGAGAGGTTCTGGCCTTCGAGTTTGGGGTTGGTCGGGTGCATGACCATCACGGGGGTGAGGTCGTTGATCCAGAAGTAGTCGCTCTGGTCATAGCGCAGGCCGCGAATGGCGGTCAGTGCCTGCTTCTGTGCGGCGTCGCGGGTGAGGGTGCCGGCGGTTTCCAGGTCGTGGTAGTAGCTCAGCAAGCCGCTGGCGGTCTGCACCACGTGCTGGGTTTTCTGCGCCTTGGCGTGGTAGAGGTCATCGTGGATCTGCTTGAGCATCAACACACCCAAGGTCAACAACATGACCACGGCCACAATCAAAATGAGCCACAAGCGTCGGCTGATCGACACACTGCGCAAGCTGTTCATAACGCTGCCACTCCGATTTCTTTTTCTTGTAATAAATCAACGCCAGCATCCAACCACGTTTGAGTGGTCGGGCATACGCGACCCAAGTCGTATAACGCCACAGCACTATTAAGGCTTGTCTGTTAGGATTTCGGCCCCGCGCGCGAAAACCTGAATCCAAGTTGATATTTCACGGAATTTTGACCGTTTCGTGTGGATGCTGTGCGCGCGGAATCGGTACAGCAACAAACAGCTACGCTGATCGCAGTGAACGTAAAAATATTATCGGGGCATGCCGGCGTGCATCGCTCTTTGGGGGACTGATGGATCTTTGGATCGCTTTGCAGGCACTGATTCTTGGAGTTGTAGAGGGGCTGACGGAGTTTTTGCCCATTTCCAGTACCGGACACCAGATCATTGTTGCCGACTTGCTCGACTTCGGCGGCGAACGGGCCATGGCGTTCAACATCATTATTCAGCTCGGCGCGATCCTTGCGGTGGTCTGGGAGTTTCGTCGCAAGATTCTCGATGTGGTAATTGGCTTGCCGACCCAGCCGAGTGCGCGACGTTTTACTGCCAACCTGCTGATCGCATTCCTGCCGGCGGTGGTGTTGGGGGTGATTTTTGCCGACCTGATTCACCAGTACCTGTTCAACCCGATCACCGTCGCGACCGCATTGGTGGTGGGCGGCGTGATCATGTTGTGGGCAGAGCGCCGCCAGCATGAAGTGCACGCCGAAACCGTGGACGAAATCACCTGGAAAGACGCGCTGAAGGTCGGGTTCGCCCAGTGCCTGGCGATGATTCCCGGCACTTCGCGTTCCGGTTCGACGATCATCGGTGGTCTGTTGTTCGGTCTGTCGCGCAAGACCGCGACCGAATTCTCGTTCTTCCTGGCGATGCCGACCATGGTCGGTGCGGCGGTGTACTCCGGTTACAAGTATCGCCACCTGTTCGTGCCGGCGGATTTCCCGGTATTCGCCATCGGCTTCATCACGGCGTTTTATCTTCGCCATGATTGCCGTGCGCGGTCTGCTCAAGTTCATCGCCAGCCACAGCTACGCGGCGTTCGCCTGGTACCGGATCGTTTTTGGTCTGGTGATTCTGGCGACGTGGCAGTTCGGCTGGGTGGACTGGTCGGCGGCCAAACCATGAGTGATTCCCGCGCACGCCGCCCGGATGGACGACCGTCCGGTGGCGGCATTCAGCATCTGAAACTGAAACTCGCAGTGCTGCTGATCGTCTGCGCGTTGCCGCTGTTCGGCTCGCTGTCGATGTGGCTGCGCGGCATCTCGTTGGTGCCGTTGGCTGCTTATGGAGTCGTCAGTGTGCTGGCGTTTTTCATGTACTGGGCAGACAAACGCAAGGCCCGCGCCGATGCCTGGCGCACGCCGGAGAACATCCTGCATGCGCTGGAACTGGCCGGCGGCTGGCCCGGGGCGCTGATTGCCCAGCAAGTGTTCCGGCACAAGACGCGCAAAGTGTCGTTTCAGATTCTGTTCTGGGTGATTGTGGCGCTGCATCAGGTGTTCTGGATCGACCAGCTGTTTCTGGGCTCGAACCTGCTTTCACTTTTCTGAATCACCACAAATCCCCCTGTAGGAGCTGCCGCAGGTGCGATCTTTTGACTTTTGATCTTGAAAAAGTCAGATCAAAAGATCGTCCGAACGCGGCCCGAGCCTGCGGCAGCTCCTACAAGGATCGGGTTTAGAGCAGTAATCCGATTTGAGTTTTTTTCGGCAATTTGCCCACCACCAACTGATGCGAACGCGTCAGCAATCCCTGCAGTTCCTCGGCGCCCAGCGGGTAGGGCGGGTGCATGATGATCCACTGTGCCCGCGCCAGATACGGCGCCGGGTGAATACCCGGGCGGTCGCAATGGCCGAGAAACAGATCCTTGTCGACCTTGAATGCCAGTGAATCCCCGCGCAGCCCCTGCAAGGCAAACATCTTGTTGCCGGCGATCGAGAACACCCGCACGCCGCCCCCATTTGTAATCCTCGCGCGCGCCCGGCAAGGCCAGGCAGAAGGCGGCGACATCCGCTTCGTTCATCTTTCCCTTGCTCATAACAGCCGCTCCCCACACGCATTGAACGATTCGACCAGATGGTCGATCCACGCCCGCACCGCCGGCATCACCCCGCGCCGGTGCGGATACACCGCCTGCAACCAGCCGCCGGGCAACGACCACTCGGGCAACAGTTGCACCAGCGCGCCGCTTTCGAGATCGGCTTCGCAATACATCATCGGCAGCAGGGTAAAGCCCTGGCCGGCGAGTACGCAGGCTTTGCGCACGATAAAGTCGTCGATGCCCAGACGCGCTTCCATATTCAGCTCGACGCTATTGCCTTGCTGATCAAGCAAACGCACGTGAACCATGCGGTCGGCTTCCAGCGCGCCAAGTACCGGCAGGTTTTTCAGATCCTGCGGATGGGCAATGGTTTTGCCTTCGACAAAGGCCGGGCTGGCCACCACCACCATTTGCGCCTGACGCAGACGGCGGGTGACCAGCAATGGATCTTCATCGCCCAGTTCACGTACGCGCAGCGCCACGTCGAAGCCTTCGGCGACCAGATCCACGCGGCGGTTGAGCAGCACCACCTCCAGCTGCACCTGGGGGGAATTTGCCCAGAAATTCGCTGATTACCCATGGCAACATTTCTCGCGCCAGCCCGGTCGGACACGATACCCGCAAGCGCCCGCGCGGTTCACTGGACATGCTGGCAACGGCTTCGTCGGCCATCTCCGCCTCCAGCAACATCGCCTGACAGTGACGCAAGTAGCGCTCGCCAACAGCCGTCAGGTTCAACTGGCGTGTAGTGCGTTGCAGGAGGCGTGCGCCCAAGCGTTCTTCGAGCTCGGCAATGCGCCGCGACAACCGCGACTTGGGAATGCCCAGCAAGCGGCCGGCTGCCGCAAAGCCACCGGCCTCGACCACTTTGGCGAAATAGTACAGATCGTTGAGATCCTGCATGAAAAGTCCACCGTTCTATCAGTGGGACGAACTATCGCATTGTCGGCGGCTAATCAGCTATTGGTTTCTTCCGTAGGATTGTCTCCATTCCGTCGCCGCCGGCGATTCTTTCCAGGAGATTCCACATGAAACTGCTGCACATCGATTCGAGCATTCTGGGCGACAACTCCGCTTCCCCGTCAGCTGAGCAGCCAGGTCGTCAAAGCCTGGCAAGCCGCAGAACCTGCGGCCGTGGTGATCTACCGCGACCTGGCCGCCGACGCCATCAGCCACTTCTCGTCGACCACTCTGGTGGCTGCCGGTACTACCGCTGAACTGCGCGACGCCGCGCAACAGCACGAAGCCGAATTGAGCGCTTCGACCCTGGCCGAATTCATCGCTGCCGACGCCATCGTCATCGCCGCGCCGATGTACAACTTCACCGTGCCGACCCAACTCAAGGCCTGGATCGACCGCGTCGCCGTTGCCGGCCAGACGTTCCGTTACACCGAAGCGGGTCCGGAAGGCCTGTGCGGTGGCAAGAAAGTGGTGATCGTCTCCACCGCCGGTGGCATCCATGCCGGCCAGGCGAGCGGCATCGCCCACGAAGAATATTTGAAGCTGGTACTCGGTTTCCTCGGCATCACCGACATCGAAATCGTCCGTGCCGAAGGTCTGGCCTACGGTGATGAAGTGCGCAACAACGCAATGAGCGCCGCTCAGGCGAAGATCGCCGAGCAACTGTTCGCCGCTGCGTAAGCATTGCGTAAAGACCAGCTACCGTTCAGGTAGCGCCTCAAAAAACTCTGTATTCTGGTTCTGCAAGGGCCAGGTGCGGAGTTTTTTGTTTCAGACTGTTGCATAATCTGGCCCGGGTTATGCAGTCAAACGATCAACGTCTGAGTGCAACGCCACGCCGGATCACCGAACCTCAGGGTTACGGGCGTGTCGGAACACAAAGGATCTTTCGATTGAGTAACACAGGGTGGGCCATCCGATGATGCGTCTTTGTGCAACGTTACTGATTTGCCTGCTTGGCAGCCTCGGTTCAGTGCATGCCGCGCCCGGGCGACACCCTGTCTGGAGTGTCGGTTACCACGAGATGACATTCCTCGATCCGCTGGATCTGCAACCGATGCGCGCCATCGCCTTCTATCCCTCCAGCGACCGCGAGCACAGCAGCCTGCTTGAGGGCTACACCGTCGAGGCGGGCGCCGACACCAAGGTTGCCATCGGTCGTTTCCCGATGCTGATGCTGTCCCACGGCAACACTGGCACGCCGCTGGCGCTGCATGACCTCGCCACCTCGCTGGCACGCAAGGGCTTTGTGGTGGTCGCGGTGATTCATCCCGGCGACAACTCCAAAGACCACAGTCGCCTCGGTACCCTGAGCAATCTGTATGGGCGGCCAATCCAGATTTCCGAAGCGATCACCGCCACCCTTGGCGACCCGATGCTCTCGCCGTTCGTCAACGCCGATCAGGTTGGGGTGATCGGCTATTCGGCCGGTGGCGAAACCGCGTTGATTCTCTCTGGCGCGCAGCCGGATCTGGATCGCCTGCGCCGGTACTGTCAGGAGCGCCCGGACGACCGTGACGCCTGCAACACTCAGGGCGAACTGATCGTCGATCGTGATGACTTGCAACCGGTGGCCGATCCGCGCGTGCATGCGCTGTTGCTGATGGCGCCGCTGAGCCTCAAATTTGGCCGTCACACCCTTGCGGACGTGCATGTGCCGGTGCTGCTGTACAGCGGCGATGGCGACAAACTGGTGGCGTTCGACAAGAACGCCGCGGCGCTGGCGCGCAAACTGCCAACGGCACCCGACTTCAAATTGCTGGCCGGGGCAGGGCATTTTGTGTTCATGGCGCCGTGCAACGAAGAGCAGATCCGCGCCATGCCGGCGCTGTGCACCGACGCTGACGGCGTGGATCGCGAAGACATCCACCGCAACCTGATTTCCGAGGCCGGACAGTTTTTCTCGCGCACGCTGGGCAGGCCGAGCCGGGCGGGGGATGCAGACCGCGGATCAATAAAGATCAAAGATCAAAAGATCGCAGCCTTCSGCAGCTCCTACCT